>JAPYPO010000705.1 GCA_029937645.1 Candidatus Hydrogenedentota bacterium | reverse complement strand
GCCTGAGGGTGTCCGCCGAGGACTCCGACCCAGTCGTTCAGATCGTCGACGGCTAGGAAGAGGACGTTCGGCTTCGTCGGGGATTTCTGCCCCTCCTGCGCTGTCGCGATGAATGGAGCGCACAGAATGGTGAGTGCCGTTAGGATTCGCATTTTTTGGCTTTCCTTTCCCTCGTTCTTCTATTTGGCGAGCCCATGTATGGATTTCCCGCCTGATAATGAACTGTTTATTGCGCGCGATGCTGTCTACTGCGCACGATACATGGGATTGGGAATGGGCAACATGGCGTTTTGATCTTTTAGCCATTGATCGAGGTTCGCTGACAGGGCCTGTACCTTGCCCGGCATTTGTGCGGCCATGTTGTTGGTCTCGGAAACATCGTCCGCCAGATTGTACAACTCCATTTTGTCGCCTTCATACCAATGGATTAGTTTCCAATCGCCTTTGCGGATGGCGCTGTAGGGATGGACAACGTTCCCCGGCCCCCAGTAATGAGGCAAATGCCAGTACATCGTATCCCTGCTCAGTTTTTGCTCCTTCTTTAGCAGGGGCACCAAGCTAATGCCGTCGATGACTCGACCTGCGGGAAGGGGTTGTCCGGTCATCTCGCAGATCGTCGGCAAGATATCGATGATGTTGACCATTTCATCGGAGACGCGCCCCCCCTCGGTCGTCCCCGGCCATTTGACGATAAACGGTTCGCGGATGCCGCCTTCATAGGGGAAGCCTTTTCCGTCGCGCATCGGTGTATTGTCGGTCGGGCCCGACCACCCGGGACGCTGTGTCTTCTGGCCGCCGTTATCCGAGGTAAAGAAGATGACGGTGTCGTCCGTAATGCCCGATGCATCGAGGGTAGCCAACACCTTGCCCACTGATTCGTCTACGCTGTGGACCATCGCGGCAAATACCGGGTGGAAGCTCCTGTCCTCGGGCATGGGCTTATTCTTGTAATACTCGAGTAGCTCCGGCTTGGCATTCATAGGATAGTGCGGCGCGTAGTGAGACAGAAACAGAAAGAATGGTTCCTCCTTCGCAGCCGCGCGTTTGATGAAGGTAGTCGCCTCATCCGCCAAGCGATCAACCAGATACTCGCCCTTCTTGCGGTTGGGAAGATTCGGCATGCTATACGGATCAAAATAAGTAGACGGACTGCCCTTTTGAGATCCACCGACATTGTGGTCGAAGCCCTGATCTTGCGGAAGCCAGCCAGCCGGCCCCAAATGCCATTTTCCGATATGGCCGGTTTGGTAACCGCCATCCTTCAAGACTTCGGCAATCGTGACTTCCTCCAGCTCCATATAGATGTCATTCTTCGGCGTCATTAACAGATTCTTGCTATCACTCTCGTAGCCGTCCCGGTCCCCAGCGACGGCGGCAGGAATCCAATGCTCAATCCAATTCGTGATGCCGTGCCGTGTCGGATAGCGCCCCGTCAGAATCGCTGCCCGGCTTGGAGAGCAGACCGCGTTCGCGGCATAGCCGTTGCTGAACACGACTCCCTGCGAAGCGAGACGGTCGATGTTGGGCGTTTCGTAATATTCGTTTCCCTGGAAACCGACATCGGCCCATCCCATGTCGTCGATAAGAATCAAAATGACATTGGGCTTTGATGCCGGCTCCTTTGCTTCTTGGGCTGTCGCGATGACGGGAAAACATAAAGTGAGCAGTAGAGTTAGCGCTTTCATTGCTGTGAGTATCCTTTTATCGTTATGTTGACTTGTTGTTGTGTCGATTCGTGGGCGTACTCTTACGTCCTAATATCCGGGTAATTCAGAAACTTTAGCTGGGTAGTCCTCAAGCGAAACCCCTGTATTCTTGCCCGTTATAGACTCAGCAGGCCACTCTATCACCCTGGTGCGCATTCCGGTGAAAAAGATCACCCATTCCGGAGGAAAAGGATCACCTGTT
>JAPYPO010000704.1 GCA_029937645.1 Candidatus Hydrogenedentota bacterium | reverse complement strand
CTACAATTCAAGCAGGTTGCTGAGCAACGTGACGGGGCTCGCGGTGCCGTACAACAAGCCTGTTGTTGGTCGGAATGCGTTCGCCCACGAATCGGGGATCCATCAGCACGGGATGATCGCAAATAAGAGTACCTACGAGATCATGACGCCAGAATCCATCGGGCGCAGTCAGAGTGATTTAGTCCTGGGGAAACATTCGGGACGCGCCGGGCTCGCGCAGCGTTGTGAGGAGATTGGGTTTAAGCTTGGGTCGGACGAGGTTGCGGCTCTGTATGAGAAATTCAGCGAGCTGGCGGACCGGAAGAAGGAAGTTTTCGACGACGATCTGCGTATTCTGCTTATGACGATGCGGGACGAGTCGTTTGATGTCTATCACCTTGAGCAGGTGCGCACGTCCGGGCATGACCCGGCGATGGCGCTGGTCGAGATGCGTAAAGAGGGAGAGCGGCTCGTCGATACGAATACCGGAGATGGGCCGGTCGACGCGGCCTGCCGGGCGATTGACCGCATCGTGGGTGTGGTGGGGAAACTTGAGGAGTTCTCTATCCGCGCCGCGACTCCAGGGAAAGACGCACAGGGCGAGGCCAATGTGGTGGTCACCTTTGCGGACCGGCCCTTCAACGGCGTCGGCGCGAGCACGGATATCATCGAAGCGGCAGTCTTGGCCTACGTCAACGCCCTCAACAAACACCTCGCGCTCGTCGGCGGCACCGACGGATCCTCCAGAGAAAACCCCGAGGATTTGCGGGGCATCTAATCCCCGCCCCGCACCCTGTCTGCGTCTTTTGACCACACATTTGGCCGCACACTTTTGACTTAACCGACCATCGTTTGTTACAGTCACAGCCCGTCCAACGGGCGATTAGCTCAGGTGGTTAGAGTGCTTGCTTGACATGCAAGAGGTCACTGGTTCAAGTCCAGTATCGCCCACCATTTAAAACACTTACAGTCAATGACTTACAACTTAAGTCGTTGGCTTATTTTATGTCCGCTTGACAAATTGTGTCCATTTTGTGACCATATCCGGTATGGCACAGATTTTCAGACGCGAAAAGACTTGGTGGATTACCTACTACGATGGCGGGAAGCGCGTCCGCAAGTCACTCAAGACTCAATCGAAGCGCGTGGCCGAGCGGGAGCGTATCGCGATTGAAAACAGGATGCTGGAGCCACACCGCCAAGCACCCGAGTCCAAGAACCCCGAAGTGGACACATTTTGGACACAATATCTTACCTGGGCAGCAGACCATCTACGCCCCGCCACCATCTCGATTCAAACCCATTTCTGGAACCAGATGACCGGCTATCTCAAACCTGCCCGGTTGGGCGACGTGACGCGCCAAGGTATCGAGGATTTCAAGCGCTGGCGCAGGGAGAAGGGTAACTCAGAGCAAACCGTCAACAACGCGCTCAAAGATTTCCAGGCGATATATCAAAAGGCAATAACGTGGGGTGCGTTCACTGGCAAGAATCCCTGCATCGGCGTCGAGCGGTACAAGCTCACTCGGACTATGCCGGAGTTCCACACCGAAGAGGAATTGAACGCCCTGCGCAGGGCGGCTGTGAACCATGGCATCGAATGGGTTGTGTTGCTTGGCGGCTGGGCTGGATTCCGAAAGAACGAAAGTGCAAACACCCGATGGGAGTGGTTCGATTTTGATCCCGATAGGCCGACTATCCGTATCAAGGCTTTTGAGGGTTTCACAATTAAAGACTCGGAGGAGAGGGTTATCCCGATGAGCCGCCAAATCTATGACGCCCTCTCGCCCATATGCAGAACAAACGGCTATGTATTCGAGTCAAACAAACCTTCCGCAGGCCGCGCTCGCTATCGATATGACCCCAAGAACGCGTTATTCTCGGCCCTCAAAGATGCGGGATTGACGACGAAGAACCCGTTCCAACGATTGCGC
>JAPYPO010000703.1 GCA_029937645.1 Candidatus Hydrogenedentota bacterium | reverse complement strand
CCATCTTCGCTTCAATGTCGGGGACAGAGAATCCAATGTGATCGACCGCGCTGCCTTGGCTGCCTGGAAAGCCGGCTTCTTTCTCAAAGAACACGAAGATGGTGTTGCCGAATATCGTAACGTTTCCTTTTTTTTCGCCGTCAAAGATGTCGGCATACCACTGCGCGGCCTCCTCAGCGTTGGTGACTGTGAAGTGCATGTGGTGATAGAGAGCCTCTTCGGCCATGGCACCCGCGCAGAAAGTCAGCGCAAGGAAGGCGGTCGCGATTCGAGTCTTCATGGTTTCATCCTATGTATGTGGAGCGTTAATTAGTAACGCGGAAATATAGCCACGCCGATTTCATCGTGATGATGAGCTTTTTCGAGTAAACCGAGATTACCCATATGGACCCGTCGGCGACCGGAGCCAATGAGATTGAAGCAGTGTAGTTGAGGCCATCAGTATTTTCAACCCGTCCAGATGTGAGATATAACGACCATGAACAGTCGGTCCCGCTCCCTCAACTTTGGGCTCTTCTGGTGTCGTTTAAGGACGAGGAGCTGTTGGCGAAGGGCAAGATTCTCAGCCGTCAAATACGCGACGATGCTGAGCTTTCGGGAGAGATATACACAGCAATTTTTGGCGATTTTGAGCATCATTGAAGCTTACGCGGCTGGGACTGTAAGTTCAATGCCAGCAACGCGTACGAATAAATGCGAACGACACACGGACTTAGAGCAGGATCACGATCATACGAAGGACTACGAAGGCATGTTGCGCGAACGCAAGGATTCGGACGACTCGGATCTCGGGCAGGTAGTGGACGGCGCTTCAAAGGTAGAGACGAGCGAGCCGCTCCAGGAGTTACAGAAGGCCAAGGAGAAGATCACGGAGGACATCGAAATCCTCGTGGGCCTGTTTGAAGAGACCCACGAGGCCCTTGAGCAAAGCGAGCAGGAGCAAGAAGAGCTCCGATCCCGCATTCAAGAAAACGGAATTTCCTAAATGCATCACAACAACTCCGGAGCCAAGGAGCACGTCGAAGCCTATCGACTACACAGTTTGCATGGTGAGTACTTCGGCAGAATGCTCAGCGAGGCCTATTTCCACATCGATAACTTGCGGAAAGCCATCGGGATCCTTCCCGGAATTGACGCGGAAGGCCACTCGGAGTGTCCAGTCGCCGAGCCTGTCTACCGACAGAAGGAAGAATCCCACTACGAAGTGGAAAAGTCCAGAGAGGGTTTCTCTCAGTTTCTCTCCATCGTGAATGAGGAGATGGCCCGCTGCAAAAAAAATATCCAAATACTCGAGCAGGGCCGTGGTCGCACACAGACGTTTCCCGTACACAAGCACTACCAGGACGACATCGCCGACCATGGCAAACAGCTTGAACGCACGCGGGAACAAGAGGCCCAACTTAACGAGGCTATTTCGGTAATGGATGAGGTCTTGACGGAGTCCTCACAGCGCAGATTCCCCGGAATGCCAACGGAGAAAGAAAACGTGGAGAAAGACCGCGCAAAGAAGGCATCAGAAGCCATCCGAAAACGGGGTCAACTAGAGAAAGTCGCAATACAACACGGGGAAACAATGAGCCCCGAGGCGAGGAAGTACCTGGGCGACGCGGAAGACATCCTACGAAAAGCGGGCCCTCTCACTCGACAGAAGCTGTAAACGATATAGGAATTTAGCCATGCAGACTCTGAACCCAACGCTCCTGATAGGAGCGGGCGGCGACAACCCAGGCGTATGGGGTATGGCTGGAAGCCAACCCCCAAAGCCCCTAATCACACTCCAGCCGCCTGACAGTATCTACGCGGTCGCCGCGAATGATACGAATGGCGAGATTGCTGCAGCCACACGCCAAGGTTGGCTTATCCCCGGATTTCCCATTTGGAAGAGTCATCTTGAGATCCGCCGGCATCGATTAACT
>JAPYPO010000702.1 GCA_029937645.1 Candidatus Hydrogenedentota bacterium | reverse complement strand
GATGCCGGCGGATCTCAAGATGACTCTTCCAAATGGGAAATCCGGGCTAAATATAATGATATGTCGAATGCACTCCCCGTCGCCGTTGTTTAGCGCAAGCGGTGCGACGAGATTTAGAATCGAATTAATCAGAGGTAAGAGATGACGAAATTCTTCAACGCGAGAAAACCGGCTCCATGGATCCTGCTATCGTTGTGCTTGGTTACGACAACGGTTATGGCCAGCGGCGATTCTTTATTGATTGCGGCGGTCCGGGAACAGGATAAGGCTGCCGTGCGCGAGCTAATTGCGCGCAACATAGATGTGAACGTGGCCCAGGCGGGTGGCGCGACCGCCCTTCATTGGGCGGTTCACCGCGATGACGTCGACACGGCCGCACTGCTGATCGGCGCGGGCGCCAACGTGAACGCGACAAACGACCTTGGAATCATGCCCCTTTCCTTGGCTTGCAGGAATGGGAACGCGCCGATGGTTGAGGCGCTGCTGAAAGCTGGAGCCGATTCCAACGCGACGCTAACGACCGGAGAAACGGTACTCATGAGGGCGGCTCACACGGGCGATTTGGACTCCGTTACCTTCCTGTTGAAATACGGCGCAACGGTAAACGCGAAAGAACCCGTGTGGCAACAAACGGCGTTGATGTGGGCGCTTGGAAAAAAACACACCGAGACCGCGCGGCGATTAGTGGAACATGGAGCGGACGTTCACGCCGCAACGAAACGTGGATTTACTCCGCTGATGTTTGCCGCACGCATGGGTGATTTGGAAGCAAGCAAGTTTGTATTGGACGCGGGCGCCAACATTAACTCGGAATCAAGCGAGAAATTAACCGCGTTGCATGTGGCCACCGTAAGGGGCCATGGGGACGTTGCGGCTCTTT
Source organism: Candidatus Hydrogenedentota bacterium (assembly GCA_029937645.1). Classification (GTDB taxonomy): domain Bacteria; phylum Hydrogenedentota; class Hydrogenedentia; order Hydrogenedentales; genus JAPYPO01. The sequence goes on along the minus strand of JAPYPO010000702.1, from coordinate 1,039 downwards.
TGCTTGACCGGGGCGCGAATCCGAATGCCGATGGGCCGGGGTACACGCCATTGCACTGGGCGGTGGGATTATGGGAAACGAATATGACCGGAGCGAACGGTATGAGCCCGCCGAAGGGCCACGAATGGGATCAGCTGCGCGGCGTGCAGGAAGGTAAATTCGAATTGGTGAAAACGCTCCTTGAGCATGGCGCGGATCCGAACGCGCTTTTTCAACAGTTGCCCTTTCACTACGGGAACGGGCACACGGACCCACCGAAGGGTTCGACGTCTTTGGCAGTGGCGGCATTTTCCGGCGATGTCGAGATGATTCGCTTACTGGCAGAACACGGCGCCGACCCGTCGTCAAAATCGAAGGCGGGCCTCACTCCGCTGATGATCGCTCTCGGTGTTAGCAGGGATAATAGGATTAGCAGTGTGTCCTTGGTTGCCTCACTCGAAGCCGCTCGGGCCGTCGTGGAGTTGGGGGTGGACGTCAATGAGACGGATCCCGATGGGAATACCGCTCTACATGTAGCGGCAGAGCTCGGTGCAGATGACATCGTCCAACTGCTGGCCATTAACGGGGCAGACCTTTACGCGAAGAACAAGGAGGGAAAGACTCCGTTAGAGGTCGCCAGCCGCCGGAAACAGACCGGAGCCGGACCCACTGCCAAAAACGAACCATCAACCGCCAGGAAACTGCTGCGCGAATTAAGCGTTCCGAAAACGCTCAAGAAATCGATGGAGGAATGGTCGAACCTGCCGCGCCACATAAGAGACGCCGTCGAATCGCTGCTCCAGGGAGAATTGAAAAAGATCGAAAAGCAATCCAAGAAATAGCGAAGAGAACGATAACTTTCGCTGACGGAAAGTCATTGTATGTCGCATGACCGCCGAGGGCGGCGGTCCCACATTTATGCACTTGACTGAAAAGCAGCCATGAGATCACGAGAGTTTCCTAGGAGTACAGTAAAGACTTCGCGGTTACGCTCTTGAACCTCCTCTAAGCCCGGATTTCCCATTTAGAAAAGTCATCTTTAGATCCGCAGACATCGTTT
>JAPYPO010000701.1 GCA_029937645.1 Candidatus Hydrogenedentota bacterium | reverse complement strand
CTGCGTCCCATCCACCTCCAAACAAGTTTGAAGGTGCCACCCAGTAAGTTATGTTGTTAACAGCTTACCCGCCCCGTACCTGGAGCGAATTGTGGAAGAAACTCAATTAGACGAAAGCACCTGAATGTGGGACCGCCGCCCCACATTTATGCACTTGACCGAATAGCAGCCATAAGATCACGAGAGTTTCCTAGGAGCGAAGCGAAGCAATCTATTTTTCTGACAGGAGGCTGCGCCCGGTCTCGGAGAAAATATTGATGTGCCGCCAGGCTTCGCTTTTGAATCGCCACAGGAAAGCGCCGCTGAGTAGGATGATGTAGATCGTTGCTCCGATCCAGGCTCCCTTGCCCTCTAGCCCGAGGGTGATCGAGAAGAAGTAGGCCAGGGGCAACAGGACGAAGTAGGTTCCGATGGAGAGCGTCCACATGGTCCACCGAGTATCGCCGGCACCACGCAACGCGCCGGAAAGCACGATGGATATGGCGTCGAATCCCGCAAAGATGGCCGCGAATTTTAGCAACGTTTGCCCCAGCCCTATAACCTCTGGGTCCTGGCTAAAAATACGCATCAGTCTTTCGCCGTTTAGGGCGAGCGAGATCCCTACGGTGAGCATGACGATCATGCCGATTTTGGTGGCGGTGTAGGCGCGCGCTTTCGCGGTGGCGATGTCGCCGATCCCGATCCAGCGTCCTACGATGGCAGCGGTTGCCTGATTTAATGCGGTCACCGGAATGAACATGAGGTGCATGAAGTTTAGCGCGGCGGTGTTGGCTGCCAGTTGCGTCGTTCCAAAGCCGCCGATGATGAAACTAATGAAGATGCCCCAGCCCGCGACGTCGAGAAAACTGGAAACGCCCGCGGGCCAACCGATGCGGAAGAGTTCTTTTATCTTCCTTGTATCGAATCGGAATCCCGCGCGGGATCCGAATTTGGCGTTGACGCCCCGGCTCATGAATGCGCCTTGCAAGAGCAGGGCCTGCGCCCCCAGGGAGATGACCGTCGCGCACGCCGCCCCAGCGATCCCCCAGCCGGGAAAGGCGCCGTGGGGAAAGATGAGTAACCAGTCGAGGCCGATGTTGCCGAGGTTCGCGACCAGGGCGATATACATAGGAACGACGGGCCTGCCGATCGCCTGAAAGAATGAGGAGAGGCATGCCTGCCACGCGACGAAGATGAAGCCGAGGAGCCGTATGCGGAAGTAAATTATTTCGAGATTGATCACCTCGGGCGCATGGCCGAAGCCGCCGCTGGTCGATTGCCCCATGGCCTGGAAGAAATAGGGGGCGATGGGCCACATGGCGACAGAAACGGATCCGGCCGCAAACGCTATGTATATCCCTTGCCAGGCGTAGTGGGCGCAGTCTTCGTGGCGGCCCTGGCCGATGCTTTGGGATACGAAGGTGCTCACGCAGGCGGTGATCCCGAGGAAAAATACGCCCATGGTGTAGGACCATACGCCCGCCGAGCCTACAGCGGCTAGGTTTTCCTCGCCGAGCGTGGACACGAACACTTTGTCGGTGAAATCCATCACGGTGAAGGAGACTGCGCCCAACATGATGGGCCAAGCCATAGTGACGACTTCGCGTAGGCCTTTCCAACGGTGCGATTTTGCTGACTCCTGGCTCATTCTTGTTCCCGACCCCTCTGACCTCTACAATGCATTTAACGAGCAACCATTGGGCACCTGACGTGCAACCATAGGTTAATTTGATTATGCGCATGTATCCGCACCGATTATACATAACGCCGCACGCGGGCTATCGTGAGGGCGAATGGCGCGCATAGGCCTACATATCGAAGACGCCGTGTTGCGTCTTACGATCAGGGCGATGCTGGAAGCTGATGGCCACACGCCGGTTGAGGACCGCCCGGACTTGGTCATCGCCGGGCATTCCCGCGACGCGGTGCGCGCATCGCGGGAA
>JAPYPO010000700.1 GCA_029937645.1 Candidatus Hydrogenedentota bacterium | reverse complement strand
CTGAATGTTCTCGACTATGCCGCCCAGGGAAAAACGGGACAACCGCTCATCGTGCGCGACCAGATCGACCGAGATGATTTCACGATAGAGACGACCGGAGAGGGTGCGTTCTCCAGACGCGCCAACCTGAAGGTTCAGGACGGCTGCGACTTCATGTGTTCCTTTTGCATTATCCCCTTCGCACGGGGCCGCGCGCGAAGCCGGGAGTTGGAAAATTTGTTGGACGAGGCTCGGCAGTTGGTCAAACGCGGTGCGAAGGAACTTGTGCTTACCGGCGTGAACGTGGGCACTTATTCCTATGACGGCGCGGGCATCGTCGACGTGCTTGATCGCCTCAACGCAATACCCGGGCTCGCGCGCATACGGGTCAGTTCCATTGAGCCTACGACGATTCCCGAGGCGATCTTCGAACGCATGGCCGATACAAGCCACGCCCTCGTGCCTTACTTGCACATACCGCTTCAGTCGGGTTCCGCCCGGATCCTGAAGACCATGCGTCGCCTGTACACGCCCGAGCAGTTCATTAATTTTGTCGGGGAGGCGCATGCGAAGGTTCCCGGAATCGGGATCGGGACCGATATCATGGTCGGGATGCCCGGCGAAACCGAAGCGGATTTCGAGCAAACCTGCACGCTCTTTATCGAAAGCCCGCTCTTCTACGCCCACGTCTTCAAATACTCCGAGCGGGAGGGCACGGCCTCCGTTCGCTACGAAGGCAAAGTCGCCGAGGATGAAAAAACACGGCGCGGCGCGCGGCTCCGGAATCTGTCGGCGCGCAAGACGGCTGAATTCCATTCCGAGAACGCGAAGCGTGTTGTACCGGTCTTGTTCGAACACTGCGAGGACGGGTACTGGACGGGCTATACGGAGAATTACATTCGCGTCGCCGTTCGGAGCGATGCTATACTCGAAAACCGTATAGAACGCGTCGCACTTGGCGGATCGCGGGGCGGAATTGTGTTGGGTTCACTGGCGAATAATAGCGCACTAGAAGCAGCCTTATGACCGCAGACACCCCCACCTTAGAAGCCACTGCCCTCGAAAAAGAGGCACACCTCAAGGCCATTATTTCCGGCTATCCAAGCTTGGCCGTTGCGTTTTCCGGCGGCGTGGATTCGGCCTACCTATCCGAGATTGCCCATGAGGTCCTCGGCGAGGGCGCTCAGATGATCATCGCGGATTCACCCAGCATCCCCCGTTCCGAACTCGCGGAAGCGGTCGCGTTAGCTGAAGTGCGCGGCTGGGGCTTGCGTGTCATCAACACCCGCGAATTCGATAACGAAAAATACTTGGCGAATGACGGCAGGCGGTGTTACTTCTGCCGCTCCGAGTTATTCGTCCGCATGCGGGATTACGCCGACACCAATGAAATTGCCGTGCTCGCGTACGGCGCAATGGCCGACGACCAATTCGACCCGACCCGTCTGGGACACCTCGCCGCGACCGAACACCAAGTGGTCGCGCCGCTGCAAGAGGCGGATTTGGGGAAGGATGAGATTCGTTTCCTGAGCGAAGGTCGGAATCTGCCGACGGCGACGAAGGCCTCCTTCGCCTGCCTAGCCTCGCGCTTCCCCACAGGCACGAAGGTTACGCTGGAAGACATCCAGAAAGTCGAGGACGCGGAAGAAGTGCTGAAAGCCCTTGGCTTCCACCAGTACCGCGCGCGCCACCATGGCGATCTTTGCCGTATCGAGGTTGACCAGGAGGATCTTGCGAGGGTCCTCGAACCCGAGACGCGCGACACGATCGTCAAGGGCGTCCTCGCGGCTGGATACAAACATGTCGCTGTGGACCTCGGCGGCTACCGTACCGGCAACGTCGCGGCGATGCCCTCGGAAAATATTCTCAATAACCTTGGGTAATTAGTTCCTCTTACCCGAGATTACCCATATGGACCCGTCGGCGACCGGAGCCAATGAGATTG
>JAPYPO010000118.1 GCA_029937645.1 Candidatus Hydrogenedentota bacterium | reverse complement strand
GCATGGACTTGGCAAAGAGCCCCAGGGCGAAGACGACGATGTGTGCGGCGTAAATCAATGGGTTCGGCTTCTTGATATGCCGAATATAGAGGGACAGGCAGAGTAAGAAGAGGAATGTGCTGAGTACATCTTTGCGGCTGGATATCCAGGCGACTGGCTCCACCGCGAGGGGATGCAACGCGAATAAAGCGGCCAGCAGTGCGCTTTTCCAGGGGGCTTTTGTAATCTGTGAAAACAGGGCGAAGATTAAGAAGACGTTGCCCAGGTGTAGAAGCAGGCTCGTAGCATGGTGCCCACCGGCATTTCCTCCGAAGAGCTGGGCATCGACGATGTGTGAGAGGATCGCCACGGGAAACCAACTGGATACGTAGGTCTTGGTGAAGGCATGAACGACGTTGGGCCAAGAAAGCCCGGAGCGGACGTGTTCGTTGTCGGCGATATAGGCGTAGTCGTCGTAGACCACAAACTCGTAGGAAAGGACCCGCCCATAGACGAGGAAAACGCTGAGCGCGAGCAGGAGATAGATTATGTACTTGGCTCGTGGTTGCACGCGGAGTATCCAGGAAATGAGTCGCTAGCCCATGCGAATTGTATCGCAGTGCCGAATCCGGGACAACACGGAGCCCCAGAAGGGTCGCGGTGATTTCAGCCCCCGTTTCGCTTGGGGAGGAGACTGAAAAATATACATGGCCTGCCGAAATACTCGGTTAGAATGTGAATCCGAACCCGAAACCTACCCCGTTTGCGGCGGAATTCTTGTCGCCAAGACTCGCGTTTGATATGTGCCTCCATTTTCCGGAGACATGCCATCGGTTTTTGAATTTGTATCCGACGCCGAGTTCGCTACTGAAATTTATGCTGGAGCTGTTCCCGTCAATCTGAGGAGAGTGAAGCAAGGCCGTCACGCTAATTTCCGTGAACCAGCCTCTCCGTTCCTCTTTCTTCTGGTAGAGGCGGAGCGCGGGGCCAAAGCCGATCCCGAACGAATCCACTTCGTCGATGTCGTCCTGATAGTAGAACAGCGGCTGTAAGCGCAAGCCAAGGGCCCAGCGATCACCCATGGGCGACTCGTACTCGGCCACCGCGTTGAAATTAAGGTCGCCACTCCGATCACGCGTCCCCTGATGAATTCCGGAGAGCGCCGAAAGTTCCAGCCGCCACTTCCCTTCGTCCCATTTGATGGACCCCGCGTGGGCAGGCACTGCGCTCAGTCCCAAGAAGATCGGCCCCAACAACATCATCCCCAAAATCGTCCCAAGTTGCCGCATATCGAACTCCCTTTTTTGGGCTTCCAAAAATAAGTTTGTCGCTGTACTGGCTGAAGGCGCATCATAAGCATACGCTCCGCAGTAGTCAATTCGATTCTCATTTCGGATTGGGTATCTACCTACTTTCCAGTCAAAGGTAGGCGAATCGAAAGGAACTCATATTCATGGCCTACAAGTTTTCCGTCGAGGAGATATTTGCGCGGCCGGTGTTGAGTATCCGAACACAATCGAAGCCCGAAGACTTGGGCAGCATATTCGGGGCTATATTCGGGGAGGTCTCGCAGTATTTGGCGAGTCAAGATCTGTCCCCAGCGGGGATGCCATTTTGCAGATATCACGGATTCGCGGACGGGGAGGTCGATATTGACGCGGGCCTACCCGTTGACGAAAAACTCGAGGGCAGTGGCCGAATAGAGGCGAGCCAACTTCCAGCAGGAAGAGCTGCGGTGACCTATCACATGGGGCCCTACGAAAATCTAAATGTAGCTCATAAAGCCTTGGGTGCTTGGATAGAAGAAAACGCTTTCGAGCCCCTGGCGCTCGGGTGGGAGATTTACAGCACCGATCCCCGCGAAGAACCCGATCCTGCTAAGTGGCGAACGGAGCTAATTCGCCCGATCAAATAGGGATTGCGAGATTTGGCTACGTAGCGACGCCATGCTTCAATTCGCGTTTGCGGGCTTCGGCGTTAAGGGTCGCTTTGCGAACGCGGACGCTCTTGGGTGTAACTTCGACAAGTTCGTCCGCCGCAATCCATTCGAGGGCCGCGTCGAGCGTGAGGTCACGCGGAACATCCAAACCGGCGGAGTGATCCTTACCCGACGCGCGGTGGTTGGTGAGGGCTTTGCGCTTGGTTGGCTTGCAGGGTAATTCACCGGGCCGCGCATTTTCGCCAATGATCATGCCTTCGTAGACGGGTTCCATTGAGGTGACGAATAGTACGCCGCGTTGTTGAAGATTTTCCAGGCTGTACGAGGTGGCCTCGCCCGTATCCATGCTAACCATCGAGCCGTGGCCGCGCGTCATGACATCGCCGCACCACGGGCCGTAGTTCGTGAAACGCGAAGCCATAATACCCAGGCCGCGTGTATCCGTGAGGAATTCGCTTCGGTAACCGATGAGGCCGCGGGTGCTGATTTCGAAGGTGAGACGCACCATGCCGGTCCCGTTGTTCTCAACATTCTGGAGCCGCCCTTTGCGCTGCGCCAATTTTTCTATCACGGTGCCCTGGAATTCGAGAGGCACATCCACGGTCAACTCTTCGAAGGGTTCCAAAAGCCGTCCGCTTTCATCGCGGTGCGTAATAATTTCCGGTGGCGACACGCACAGTTCCATGCCCTCACGGCGCATCTCTTCTATGAGGATAGCCAGGTGTAACTCACCGCGCCCCGACACTTTCACGCCATCGCCCCGGTCCGAGTCTTCCACGCGGAGGGCCACGTTGGTACGCAGTTCCCGATCAAGGCGCGCCCGAATCTGTCGAATGGTTACCGCTGTGCCGTCTTGACCGGCAAAGGGCCCGCTGTTAATAAAGAACAGCATCGAGACCGTGGGCTCTTCAATGTCCAGTGGGGGCAGGGCGGGGTTTTCGAGATCGGGAGCGGAGATGGTGTCGCCGATTGTGAGCAACTCCGGGCCGGCAATCGTCACGATATCGCCCGCGCTGACTTCATCCATTTCGACGGTCTCCAAGCCCCGCGTCACCCACAAGTACCTGGCCTTTTCTGACTGCTCGCCAACGACCTCCCATTCCTCGCGGTGCGTGGCGTCGTGATGTTGAAGCCACTCAGCTTTCTTCCAATGGGTCGTCGTTTTGATGAAGGATTCGCCCTTCTTCAAGGTGCCCTGAAGAACGCGGCCCGTGCCCGTCCGGCCGATGTGATCGCGCCAACCGAGGGTGCTCACTTGCATGAGAAAGGGGGCGTCAGTTTCACCTTCCGGCGCGGGTACATCGTTGATGAAGGCCTCAAAGAGCGCGTCCATGCCTTCGTGCTTATCGGTGTCGAGGTCTCGCACAATCCAGCCCTCTAGGCCCGAGCCATAGAGTACGGAAAAGTCGCACTGCTCATCGGTAGCGCCTAGTTCCACGAACAGATCAAAGGTCTTGTTCAATGCGCTTTCGGGGTCGGCGCTGGGACGGTCCGCCTTGTTGACGATGACGACTGGGTTCAGCCCCATCTTTAACGCGCGCATGAGGACGTAACGGGTCTGCGGCATGGGCCCCTCATTCGCGTCCACCAGCAAGAGGACCGAATCCACCATCGACAAGATTCGTTCGACTTCGCCCGAGAAATCCGCGTGTCCGGGCGTGTCGATGATGTTGATCAGATAGCCGTCGCGCTCGACCGTGCAATGCTTCGCGCGGATGGTGATGCCACGCTCGCGCTCCAACTCGTTATTGTCCATCACACGCTCTTCCACCTTGGCGTTCTCACGGAAGACCTGCGTCTCTCGAAAAATGCTGTCGATTAACGTTGTCTTACCGTGGTCAATATGGGCGATAATCGCCACATTGCGAATGCGTTCGATGGATCTCACAGCGGGTTATTTCCTTTGGTGTTGGATGAGCGCAGGTTCCATACCCGTAGGCACAGTCGTCGCGCAGGTTCATGTGAGCAAGCCGGTACCCGACATTCAGGCGTCGGAAGAGTAACGAGGGATTAAAAAAGGGGCTCCGAGAAGGACAACGGAGCCATGGGTAACAGGCGTATTCTACCTTGATTAGGCGAAAGAAGCAAGATTTTTGGGTAGTTGAGCTGACGATCTACCACGAGAGCGCGAAGTTCGCGAAGCGAGGGTGCTCATGAAGGAGGCTGCCGGTGAATAGAATCGGAATCGGGGCATACTATTAGGGAGAAGGGTAGCGGCTTTTCGAGTCCTTTGCCTACTACGACGGGTTCTAAAGATGATCTATCCAACGTTGCAGGGGTAAATGTCTGTGGTAACTCTTAGCTTGACGGCAAAGGTCGGCGGCCTCGCAACGGGTTGGGGAAATGCGGTTTTGAAGGTTGATAGACTCACGATGATGCAGGTGAGACAAGGCGGAATATTCTTCGCCAAACAGAAGGCAACTTCGGAGAGGTAGGCGGATTATTGCAGTCGATGCGAAGTTATAGTCACCAAGATATCGATGGTGGATGAGCCCATCCGCTGTGCTCGCATGATATGGCGCTATAGTGTCCCCTCGGATATAGGGTTTATACTCTGACTTAATCAAGCGCGTGTGGAGTAAAGAACAAATGGAACCCTTACAAGAGTCGAGCGAGATAGTGGCCAGGCACTTAGTCCACATCGAGATGATGCTAATCGCGATCCTCGTCATTCTTACGCTTGGAGCCTTGGCCCTAGTCTACCTGTTCGCTCGCATGGTCAAAGAGACAAGAAAAGCGATTGGCCCGACCGGCGTGTCACATCAATTTAGAGATCTGATGGAGAAGGGCGAATTTGACAGAATCATCGAGTTGGCAAGTCAACGGATATCCAGCCATCCAAACGATGCGCAGACCCACTGGTACTTGGCTTGAGCCTACCAACAGAAAGAGGAATGGTTCAAAGCGCTTCAGGAATTTCGCATCGTAGCGAGAGTCGAGCCACGCTGGTGCGAGCAACATGTCGATCCGTATGTTGAAGAGATTCAGGAGCGAATGAAACGAACGGAACCGGATGATGCGCGTGACTAAAATAGGTATTGGCCAGCGTGTACAATGGGTTTCGCTGCTCATGGAACCGGCGGCATCGACGCGGTGACTCCGGATCGCCTACCCTGCCTTAGAGAAACCTTAATCGTTTATTGGAGAGAACTGTTGAAAGCAATCCTTATACCGGCCCTTTTAATATTACTACCGGCGTCGCTCTGCTCGACCGGCTATGCGCAAAGTGAGGAGGGCTACTGGAATCAGTATCGTGGCCCTAATGAAGACGGCAAAACCGGTGCGAAAGGCCTGCCGGTCGAGTTTGGCGAAACCAAACACGTACGTTGGAAAACGGCAATCCCCGGCATTGGTTTTTCGTCGCCTGTCCTATGGGACGACCAGATTTGGCTCACGACGGCTCCCCCGGAAGGTGACGAGGTCTATGCGGTCGGGGTCGACTTGCACAGCGGAAAAATCATTCACAACATCAAAGTGTTCGATATCGTTCCCCGGGACTTCATCAACCCTTTCGACGAAAACAGCGACGCCTCACCGACTCCGGTTGTGGAACAAGGACGCGTTTACGTCTATTTCGGGACGAATGGCACGGCATGTCTTGACACCAAAACTGGAGAAAAGATCTGGGAACGCCGGGATTTCGAATGCGATCACGATATTCGCCCCGGATCGTCGCCGATCATTGACGGCGATTCATTGATCGTTGCTTTCGACGGCAGGGATATTCAATATCTCGTTGCCCTCGACAAACATACCGGCGACACCTTATGGCGGCGGGATCGGGAGATTGTGTTTGAGAATGAGGACGTGCCCTACAACAAGGCATTCTCAACGGCAAGGATCTTTGAGCATGAAGGACGGCGGCAGTTGATTAGCATCGCGGCCACCGCCGCAATTTCCTACGTTCCGGAAACTGGCGAAGAACTCTGGCGTGTTCGCCACCGTGGAACGAATAGTTCGTGCCGTCCACTTTTCGCACACGGTCTCGTCTATTTCGTCACGGGGCAAGCGGTCCGCAGCATAATGGCCGTCCGACCGTCTGGCAACGGCGATGTTACCGATACGCACATTGCTTGGACCGTGAAAAAGAACCCGCCCGAATTCACCTCGCAACTGATTGTGGATGATCTACTCTTCATGGTTAGCAGCACTGGTGTGGCGACGTGCCTAGAGGCGAAGACGGGGCGCGAAGTGTGGAGGCAGCGACTCGGTGGTCACTACTACTGGGCGTCGCCGCTGTATGCAGCGGGAAAGATCTACTTTTTCAGCAAGGAAGGCGTCGTGTCGGTCATCTCAGCATCGGGAGAATTTCACTTGCTTTCCGAGAATACCTTCGATGATGGTTTCTGGGCCTCCCCTGCCGTCACGGGCGATGCCTTGATTCTGCGATCGCTCAGCCATCTCTACCGCATTGAGGAATAGCCTCTTGATTCTAGATGTGGAAGCGGGACTGTGCCACAACGTCTGGCGCCTTTCTTGATGAACATAGAACGTATGGAACACATAGGCAGGTCAACTGATTCCAAGACGAAAAAACGCGCCCGAACGTTTCCGAACGAGCGCGTCAATATTTTGGAACTACCGCCTACTGATTAGGACAGGATGCCCTTCTCTGTAAGCATAGCGAGCACCTGCTTCACGCATTCCTCAAGATTGTCTTTGCCGGTGTTCACGACGAGTTCGGCGTTTTTTGGCTCTTCGTAGGGGGCGGAGATCCCGGTGAATTCGGGGATTTCGCCGGCGCGGGCTTTCTTGTAGAGACCCTTGGTGTCGCGCTCTTCGCAGATGGCGAGGTCGGCATCCACCCAAATTTCGCAGAACATGTCGCCGGAGATCTTACGGGCTTCGTCGCGGTCTGCGCGGTAGGGGGAGATGAAGGCGGTCGAGGTGATGATTCCTGCGTCGGCAAAGAGTTTTGCGACTTCCCCGATGCGGCGTATGTTTTCCGTGCGGTCTTCGGGGGAAAATCCTAGATTGTTGTTTAGGCCATGGCGGACATTGTCACCGTCCAGCACATAGGTCTCGCAATCTCGTTCAAACAAGGCGGTCTGAACGGCCTGGGCGAGGGTGGATTTTCCGGAACCCGAAAGGCCGGTATACCAGAGAACGGCCGCCTTGTGGCCGTGGCATTTCTCGCGGTCCGCTTGGGTCACGTCGCCGTGGTGCCAGGTAATATTTTTGCTTTTGGGTTCGTCAGACATTCGGTGTTCCTTTTTTTGTTCACGCGGATCAGCGTGCGGCTGTAGAGATACTCTCAGGGTAAAATCCCGCCGGAGGGACGTCAAACCGGATACGCCCGGCGTACGATGTTTGAATGAGACGGGAAATAAATGATATAGTTCTGTCCCCCGCAATGTCAAACCGCTGGCGTATTTCGCCGGTTTAAGTAAGCCTACGCGCCGCCCCACGGCGGCCACCCGTCACACAAGGAGAAAGAAATGTCTATTACACCACACGGTGGAGAGCTCGTCGAGCGCCTTCTCACCGGCAATGCACTGGAAGCGGCCCAAGACAAGGCCAAAGACCTTCCCAAAATCACTGTAGACACCTACACATCGTTCGACATTGACGGCATCGGCAAAGGGATTTTTAGCCCATTGCGTGGTTTCATGAACGAGAAAGAGACTCGCAGCGTCCTGGACCGGATGCACCTGCGCGACGGAGTCCCCTGGACGATTCCCATCCTGCTTGCGGTGAGCCAGGAGCAGGCGGATAAGCTGAAGGAGGGATCCCAGGTTGCCATTGAAGACGATCAAGGCGACATTGCGGCGATCCTCCATTTGTCGGAGAAATACTCGATCCCGCACGAAGAAATCGCCTCGAAGGTGTACCAGACTTCCGAAGATGCGCATCCCGGCGCGAAGTACACGATGAGTCTGGCGCCGGTATTTCTGGCGGGAGATTTGGATGTGCTCAAGGCGCGCAACATTGATCACCAAGACTACAACCTCACGCCGAGAGAGACCCGCGCCGCCTTCAAGGAACGGGGCTGGAAACGCATCGTCGCTTTCCAAACCCGGAACCCGGTCCACCGCGCGCATGAATATTTGACCAAATGCGCATTGGAGCTGTGCGACGGACTCCTGATTCACCCCCTGATGGGCACGACCAAGAGCGACGACATACCGGGCGACGTGCGGATGGAATGCTACAAGGTGCTCTTGGAAAAGTATTACCCGGCGGAACACGCCATGCTTTCGCTCATGCCGGTGAACATGCGCTACGCCGGTCCGAAGGAAGCCATCATGCACGCCATCATCCGCAGGAATTATGGATGCACCCACTTCATCGTGGGGCGCGATCACGCGGGCGTCGGCAACTATTACGGCACCTACGACGCCCACTACATTTTCGACAAGTTCGACCCGGAAGAACTGGGCATCACGCCGCTGTTCTTTGACCACTCGTTCTATTCGAAATTAACGAAGGGGATGGCCTCCAAGAAGACCTGTCCGGGCGGCAACGAAGATCATGTGTTCCTGAGCGGGACCAAGGTGCGCGAAATGCTTCAGGCCGGCCAAGCGCCGCCTGAAGAATTCACACGCCCCGAAGTTGCGGAGATTTTGATCAAGTGGGCCCGGAGTACGAAGAGTTAATACCAGTACGAATAGTTAAGATTAGCCAGCAGAGCTGCTGGCTTGAAGGTTTTACTTTTTGCCCCTCGCCCTCTTCCTTTCCGGGAGGGGGCTTTTTTTATCCGTCGAGTTCGTATTTTTGCAAACGGTACCGCAGGGAACGTGCGGATAGGCCTAGGAGTTCGGCCGCCCGTTTCTGGGAATGTTTTGAGCGGGCAAGGGCTTGCTCGATGAGGTCGACTTCGAGGTCCGCTATCAAGGTTTCGAGGTCGAGGCCGGCTTCGGGAAGCTTGTGCTCACGGGCCTCCGGCGCAGAGAGGTGTTCGCGGACGTGGCTCGGAATATCGGCCAGGGTAATTGCCTCACCACGGCACAAGGCTACGGCCCGCTCTATGATGTTTTCCAATTCACGGGTGTTGCCGGGCCAGTGGTAGGCGCATAACACTTCCATCGCGTCGTCGCCGCATTCCAGGGTGCCGCGGTTTAGGCGTTCCGATAGGCTTTTGGTGAAGTGCTTGACGAGGAGGGGGATGTCGTCGGCATGGTCGCGCAAGGCGGGAACTGCAATCGGTATGACGTTGAGGCGGTAGTACAAATCTTCCCGGAAGGTACCCTCGCGCGCCATTTCCTCGAGATCGCGATTGGTGGCGGAAAGTAAGCGGACGTCCACGACGGTGCCGCGTGTGCCGCCGAGCGGGGTAATCAGGTTGTCGTCAAGCACGCGCAAGAGTTTGACTTGCAGCAAGAGGGGCAATTCCCCGATTTCGTCGAGAAATAGAGTGCCCCCATCGGCGATGACGAATAGGCCTTCCTTGTCGCGCACGGCTCCGGTAAAAGCGCCTTTGGTATGGCCGAATAGCTCGCTCTCGAGGAGGTTTTCGGGGATGCTTCCGCAGTTGACGGCGACGAAGGGCTTGTCGGCCCGTCCGCTTAACTGATGGATGCTCCGCGCGACGAGTTCCTTGCCGGTCCCGCTTTCGCCGCAGATGGCGATGGTGCTGGGCAGTCCCGCGACGCGGCGGATCATATCGCGGACTTCCTCGATCGCGGCGCTTGTGCCGACCATGTTCTCGACTTTACCGAGGCGGGCTTGCTCTTTGCGGTGGGCCGCGTTTTCGCGCGCGAGATCCCGCTGCTCGATGGCACGGCGGACGAGTAGGCGAATTTCGTCGTTCTTGAAGGGCTTCATGATGTAATCGGCGGCGCCGTGCTTCATGGCTTCGATGGCTGTTTCGACGGAGCCGTGGGCGGTGATCATGATTGCGGGGATGGAGATGCCTTTTTCTTCGAGCCATGCGAGCAGACGCATTCCGGCGTTTCGTTCGGTGCCCATGCGCAGGTCCGTCAACACCAAATCGAAGGCGGTAGCCTCAAGCAATTCCTGCGCCTCGTCGGGCGACCCTACGGTTGTTACGTCGTATTCGTCGTTTTGCAGCACGATCTCAAGGAGTTCGCGCATGTTTTCTTCGTCGTCAATAACTAAAATTCGATGCAAATTTTCCACGTTCTATTATTCCTCGGGTTGTGCCGCTGGTAGGTGTACGATCATGGAGCAGCCGCCGCCTCCGCGCGACGATGCCCTGATGGTCCCGTCGTGTGCGGTGATAATGCGGGCGCAGACGGCCAGCCCCATGCCAACGCCTGACTCTTTGGTGGTGTAAAAGGGCTCGAATATTCGGGCCACTTCGTCTGGGGGAACTCCGGGGCCTTCGTCTTCGAAGCGCAGTTCGATGGGGCCGAGTCCTTGCCGGTTGAGCGTGATGCGCAGGGTTCCGCCGCCGTTGGGTTTCATG
>JAPYPO010000117.1 GCA_029937645.1 Candidatus Hydrogenedentota bacterium | reverse complement strand
AACAGGAGCGACCGCAGGAAGCGACGTGGCAATCTCTTCAACATAAGTCCGCCTGACAAAAGAGATTGCTTCGCTTCGCTCGCAATAACAAATTAGGTCGGGTCAATCATGAACCAATGCACTAGAGGGGTAGGCGCTTTCTACCAACACCGAAATCGCCGGTATCGAAACGCAGGAGCGACTCATCTCGCTTGTAATTTCAGCCTCCGATGTGATGAGATACGCGCTTCTGGAGGAATTTCATGCACCGTATTCGCACCACTATTTTATGCGTACTTATTCTGTCTGCGGGTGCCACGCTCGAAGGCTGCGCCATCTTCAGCGCCGCCGGGAAAGTAATCGAAACCGCCGTGGTAACCACCGGCAAAGCCATTCAGTCGATCATTCCGTAGCACGCGACGCGCCGTTTATCCCTTCAACCGCTCCAACGCGCGTCCCCCGATATCCGAGCGGTACTGTGCGCCGTCGAAATCGATCTTTGCGACCCCTTCGTAGGCCTTCGCGATAGCGGAGGGTATATCGGTGCCGAGGGCGGTCACGCCGAGAACGCGGCCGCCGTTTGTGAGCAGCCCTTCGTCAGACGTTTGGGTGCCCGCATGAAAAACAACGAGATCGGCGTCGGCGTCGGCCTCCGCGATGCCGGTGATGACTTTCCCTTTTTCGTAGGATTTGGGGTAACCGCCAGAGGCCATGACTACGGAAACGCACGCGCCCTCGCGAGTTTCTACCGTGCGTTCGGCCAGCGTCCCGTCGCAACAGGCCAGCATGATGGGGACAATATCCGACGCCATGAGCGGTAATACCACCTGGGTTTCGGGATCGCCAAAACGGCAATTGAATTCGATCACCTTTGGCCCATCGTCCGTGATCATCAGGCCGGCGTACAACAATCCCGTGTAGGGATGGCCGTCCTTCGCGAGGCCATCGACGCAGGGCTGGAGAACTGTTGCTTCGATCTCCGCATACAGGCTGGGCGTGATCACGGGCGCGGGCGCGTAGGCCCCCATTCCCCCTGTATTTGGACCGAGGTCGCCATCGAGCGCCGGTTTATGATCTTGGCTGGCGACGAGCGGCAGTATCGTCGCGCCGTCGGAAAAGGCGAAGATGGATGCTTCTTCGCCGAGGAGGCACTCTTCGATAATCACACGCGCGCCTGCCTCGCCGAATACTCGCTCGTCCATGATTTCGTGAATCGCATCGACGGCTTCGTCGACGGTTTGGGCTACGGTAACGCCTTTGCCCGCAGCCAGGCCATCGGCCTTGACCACGATGGGGGCGCCGTGTTCATGTACGTGCGCGATGGCCTCTTGCGAAGTATCGAATTGGGCGTAGTCCGAGGTAGGGATGTCGTACCGCCGCATCAAGTCCTTTGCGAAAGCCTTGCTTCCTTCCAACTGGGCCGCCGCCGCCGTCGGGCCAAATACCGTTAAGCCGCGATCCTGAAAAAAATCGACGATTCCGGCAGCGAGGGGATCTTCCGGACCGACCACCGTCAAGTCGATGGTCTTCGCCTCCGCAAAATCAGCCAGGCCTTCGAAATCCGACACAGGTAAATTCACGCGCTCGGCCAGGGAGGCCATCCCAGGATTCCCGGGCGCGCCATACACTTTTTCGACTAGGGGACTCTGCGCGATCTTCCAGACCAACGCATGCTCCCGTCCCCCACTCCCGATAACCAGCACCTTCATCGCTTAGGCATCTTCGGGTTCATGGCTGCGGAGGAAGTCGCTCAATTCCTCGTCATACCGAGCGGTCCGCGCGAAGGCGTCCTGCGCAAATTGGAAGCGGCTCAGAAAAGGAATCTCGCCGTCGTTTGCCCGCAGTTCGTGGATGATTGAAGAATAGCGTTCGGGATTCACGGCGACGGTCACGTAGCGGTAGTTCTTCGCGGCTGAGCGAATCATGGCCGTGCCGCCGATATCTACCTGCTCAACGACTTCCTCAAGGGTAATCGCCGGATTGCTCGCAATGTCGCCGACCGGCCTCAGATTGACCGCTACGAAATCGACCCACTGGCATTCGTAGGTCTCCAGTTCGTCTGCATGAACTTTGTTGTCGCGAATGCCGAGTAGGCCCGCGTGGACCTTGGGGTGGAGCGTCTTCACGCGCCCGTCCATCATTTCGCGGACGCCCGTGAACTCGGAAATCCCTTTCGCGGCCACGCCCGCGTCGTTCAGCGCGCGCAATGTGCCTTCCGTCGCGATGACCTCCACGTCAAAATCGCGGAGCGCCTCTGCCAATTCGACGACGCCGCTCTTGTCAAAACAACTCAATATTGCTCGTTTAATTCTCGCCATACCGCATCCTCAGACCCGTTTTTCCACCTATGATTCTGCCCCTTAGGTTAAGGGACTGGCAATCATACGCAAACGCTGCGGCGAATTCGAGTCGTGGGTGAAACGCATTATCTATTGGCATCGAGGTGCCGCGCCCTGCGGGTGCGTTGTCCTTCGCGGACTTCGGCGAACCATGCCTCGCCGTCCCAATCGCTCGGTGTCATTTTCGCGATGAATGGGCCGAGCAGTTCGTCGTCCCACAGGTCGCAGAAGCTATCGTATAACTGGATATGATTTTTCATGCGCTCGACGCGGGTATACTTTCGGTTTAGATAAACCGCTTCGAGGTCTATGAAATAACAGGCCCGGCCATCCGCCGTGAAGATGTTCTTTCCCGAAAGATCGCTGTGGTAGGCGTCGGCTTGGTTTAGCGCGTTAACGGCATCCGCTACCACCGACAAGAACGCTGCGGCGCGCTGGCGGTCGCCCGGCGATTCCCTATCCAGTGAGCGCGCGTGGTCTTCGACGTTGGAGTAACCATCGAGAAATTCTGAAACCGTCGCGCTCCCGGTCACGATGCCGAAGGCGCCGCTCTCTGCGTAGGCGATGGGCGCGGGCACGAGGATCCCCCGGCACTGAAGGTAGTTCGCCGCGTCCCATGCCCGGCGATACCGTTTCCTCAGAAAGGTCGCTTTCAGGATTTGCATGACGCCGTGCGCGTTCGACTCTTTAATAACGTATCGCCCGACGCGCCGGGTCCGAAATTTATCGGATTCCTTCAATATATCGCCGTTGCGGTCGAGACTTTGTTGGACGGTCTGACGATTCGCGGAAGGGCTTAGATCATGTCTGTTCGTCCTGTACCGGCGCTTGGGGCGTCGGCCGGCGAGCGTATCCGATGCCGTGTCCTTGAGCCCATAGGCGGCGGCGAGACAGCAGGAAAATTGAAACTCACCATACCCTTCGAGCATCTGAGAGAAGCGTTCCTCCCCCACGCCGTTCTTTGCGAATGACCGCCGGAGCCGCAACAGATTGCGCGAGCGCGCGAAGTGTGACAATGGTTTTCCAATGCGCGCGTTATCGAAATCGATGATCGCAGCGTGGAACGGGCCGACGATGATATTTTCGAGTTGCAAGTCGGCGTGATATATCCCGCTGTCGTGCATCGTCCGAATCGCGCGACCGCACTCCTCAATCCGCGATGGGTCGATCGAGTCGGAACGCAGATACTCGAGTAGCGTAACGCCCTCCAGGCGAAGCGTCGCGATAGCGCCTGAATAGGTGGGGCCGGTGCGTTTCCAAACAACGCCAAGGGGTTCAGGAACGGACACGCCCGCGGCATGAGCGCGTTGAAGCACGTTGAGTTCTCGGAGCGGGCGGTTATGCAGGAGATACTTGTCGCGCAGGAAGAAACGCGCCAAGCCGCCTCGGCGGTATTGGCGAATGAGGCCCAGCGAGCCGCCGACCGAGAATTCTTGGAGAGTACCCCGCCCGCCCAGCGAAACTGGGCTGCACCCTTCGCCTTCAAGAAGGGCGGCAGCGACCTCCTCGCGGTAGACGGGGTGAACCAGGGCCTTTGTAGAGCCTTTGGCAACGAGTACGAAATCGTCCACCAGTGAGATCTCCGCCCTGTGAGTGCGTGGCACCTTCAGGTGTATTTCGTTTCTCAACCGCGCAAGTGATCGCGACGCGAAGTCCCGTGCGCTACGATTTGTACTCCCGCGCGGTGGAACCTACGTAGATTTGGCGGGGTCGGTGAATGCGGCTGCCTTCTTCGCCCATCTCTTTCCAGTGGGCGATCCAACCGGGCATCCGGCCCATGGCGAACATGACGGTAAACATGTTCACGGGAATTCCGAGCGCACGGTAGAGAATACCACTATAGAAATCGACGTTCGGATACAGTTTCCGCTCCACGAAGAATTCGTCCTCCAACGCGATGCCTTCCAGATTTTTCGCGATGTCGAGCATCGGATCGCTGAGGCCGAGGTGGTCGAGCACATCGTCGCAGGCCTTTTTCAGGATCGTCGCCCTGGGGTCGAAATTCTTGTAGACCCGGTGCCCAAAGCCCATTAGACGGAAGCCGGAATTCTTATCCTTTGCCATCTCCGTGTATTTCTTGTAGTCGCCGCCGTCCTCTTCGATAGCCGAAAGCATCTCGAGCACGGCCTGATTCGCTCCACCGTGGAGCGGGCCCCAGAGCGCGCAGACGCCTGCGGAAATGGAGGCGAAGATGTTGGCCTGGCTGCTGCCCACCATGCGCACGGTCGAGGTGCTGCAATTCTGCTCGTGGTCGGCGTGAACGATGAGGAGCATGTTCAGAGCGTTGCGAATTACCGTCGGGACTTCGTATTCGTCCTCGGGGCTGCCGAACATCATGCGGAGAAAATTCGAGCAGTAGTCGAGATCGCGCTTCGGGTAGACGAAGGGTTTGCCCACGGACCAGCTATACGTAAACGCCGCCATCGTCTTCATCTGCGCGATAAGGCGTCGGAAGTTTATGTCGGCGACTTCCGGATCGTTGTCGCTCGGGTAGAACGCCGACATCGAGGCTATCATCGAGGAGATCATCCCCATGGGATGGGCCGTCAAGGGGAAATGGTCGATGAATTTAACGAGGCGTTCGTGGAGAAAACTATTGTCGGCGAGATCAGATTTCCATTGGACAAGCTGGTTCTTGTCGGGCAGTTCGCCGTAGATGAGCAAGTAGGCCACTTCGGAAAACTCTGCATGAGCGGCGAGGTCTTCGATGGCGTAGCCGCGATGCCGGAGAATGCCTTTTTCCCCGTCGATGAAGGTGATGGCGCTCTCGCAGCTTCCCGTATTTCCGTAACCAGGGTCGAAGGTCACGGCTCCGGTTGTGGCCCGGAGTGAGGCGATATCGATAGCGACTTCGCCCTCGCTGCCCTTCATTTGCGGTAATTCGTAATCTTGCCCGTTCAAATTTAGCTTGGCGGTGCTCATAGAGTCTCCAATAGTAC
Source organism: Candidatus Hydrogenedentota bacterium (assembly GCA_029937645.1). Lineage (GTDB taxonomy): Bacteria > Hydrogenedentota > Hydrogenedentia > Hydrogenedentales > JAPYPO01. Next base: position 5,062 of record JAPYPO010000117.1, on the reverse strand, counting down.
CGGGGACGCCCCAGAAATCGACGATCCCGAAAAAAACATGTCATTCATTTGCGACTCAGGTGGATGGGAAAATCGCAGCACGCACCCCAAGAGCGCGAGGTCCACCGGAAAGGAAAAATCTACACTATAGGCGCTGATCAGGTCAAGTTGAGTGCCAATTGCGACCGATAGAGCCCGAATCCAATTTCGTTCCGTTTTGTTCTTCAGAGCCTCCACCCGTCCGGTGTGGACGGGTGGAGGCCTGAAAGAATTTGTGACTGTACCGGGCTTTTCAACTGTATGCAGGCGAAACGAGCCGTCTGTCAGCGATGCTGCCGGAACTGGCTAGTGGAGCAGTTGGATGAACTGGAATAAGATTCCATCCGGGCCCTCGACCACCATGTGCTTCAGGAGCTCTCCGATGACATAGGGTTCCGTGTGAATCGTTCCGCCTCGCTCGGTTATCGTCTTGCGCACGGCATCCACATCCGAAACGACATGCTGTATCATCGACATTCCCACGATTTCACCAGGCGTTCCAGAGTGGTCCGGCACGTCCCCACCAAAATGAAAGTACTTGACCCGCGTAATACCAACCTGCGAGCTGTACTTCATCGTGCCGCCGCCGTTGTCTTCGTCGGCCAGTTCTTCATAACCCATGACGTCGGTCAGATAGGTCTTCATGCCGTCCATATCCCCGACATTCAGACCGATCTGGAACCATTCCGACGCCTCCAGCCCTAGCGATTCGTGGACAAATACCAATTCCACTTGGGTCGCGTCGTGATCGTCGACCACCCCATATGCGACAGTTTCATTTTCCGTGAACTTGCCCGCTTTGTAGCCGTGCGATTCAACCCTCTCCATGATGGCGGCCCTTTCTGCCACCGGAAACATGAGCGCCATCAGTCGAATGCCGTGGGCCGATCCCAATCCACCGGGAAGGCCTTTGTGGCCCTCTTGGTTAATCAAGAACTGAATCTCGGTTACGCCGATCTTAAAGCGGAGGAGGTTCAGGTCATCGGAAAATTTGACATCTTCCAGGCGTTCCAGGCCCAGTACCGTCCCGTAGAATTCGATGGTCTTCTCCGCGTCGGTGGCGGAGACGACGAGGTTCATGTGGTTCTGCACCATGCCCAAGGGCAGGTCGGCGGCCTGAGCGACGCCCAGTACCGACAATGCTGTCGCGAGTGCGGCGGCGACTACGAGATGTTTCATTTTCTTCTGTTGCATGACTGTGTTCCTTCCAAGTTGCTTTCGTTCGGCATCGGTCTCCCGGAACTGGGCTAGTGGAGCAGCTGAACGAACTGGAAGAGGATTCCGTCGGGGCCCTCGACCACCATGTGCTTCAGGAACTCTCGGATAACAATAGGTTCCGTGTGGATGGTTCCGCCTCGCTCAGTAATCGTCTTGCGCACGGCATCCACGTCCGAAACGACATGCTGTATCATCGACATTCCCACGATTTCGCTGGGCGTTCCAGAGTGGTTGGGCACGTCTTCGCCAAAATGAAAATACTTGACCCGGGTAATGCCGACCTGCGCGTTGTACTTCTTCCTGCCGCCGCCGATGTCTTCGTCGGCCAGTTCTTCATAGCCCATGACGTCGTTCAGGTAGGTTTTCATGCCGTCCATATCCGTGACGTTCAGGCCGATCTGAAATCCTTCCAACATCTCCGGCCCGCGCGATTCAGGGAAGAACACCAATTCCACTTGGGTCTCGTCGTGATCGTTGACCACCCCATAGGCGACGGTAGGCTTCACCGTGAATTTACCGGGCTTGTAACCGTGCGCTTCAGCCCTTTCCAAGATCGCGTCCTTTTTTGCCATCGGAAATATGACCGCCATCAGTCGAATGCCGCGGGCCGATCCCAATCCACCGGGAAGGCCTTTGTGGCCCTGTTGATTGATTATGAACTGAATCACGGTCTCGCCGCTCTTAAAGCGGAGGATGTTCAGGTCATCGGAAAGTCTGGCATCTTCCAGGCGTTCCAGGCCCAGCACCGTCCCGTAGAATTCGATGGTCTTCTCTTCGTCGCTGGCGGAGACGACGAGGTTCATGTGGTTTTGCAGCATGCCCAGGGGCAGGTCGGCGGCCTGAGCGACGCCCAGCACCGACAATGCTGTCGCGAGTGCGGCAGCGACTACGAGGTGTTTCATTTTCTTCTGTAACATGAGATGTGTTCCTTCCAAGTTGGTTTTGTTCGTTCAGTATTAAAAATGGACGACGCGGTATCGCTCAATCCGCCATGGCCGCGCTCGCGGCTTCTAGCGTCTTTTCGATCACGTCGCTGTCGTGCGCGATGCTCGTGAATCCCGCTTCGTACTGCGACGGCGCGACGTACACTCCGCGCGACAACATGCCGCGGAAGTAGCGCGCGAATCGTTCGGTATCCGAAGCGGTCGCGTCTTCGTAATTGCGCACGGGACCCTCGTTGAAGAACATGCAGGCCATCGTGCCTAGGCCCGTTTGGTATACGGGAACCCCGGCTTTCTTCGCGATAGCGCCTAAGCCTTCGGAGAGGTCCGTCATCGCCTGCACCGCTTGGTCGAATACACCCGGCTGTGTGAGGACATCCAACGTGGCCAAGCCTGCCGCGGTGGCCAATGGATTGCCGGACAGGGTCCCGGCCTGATACACCGGCCCCACGGGCGACAGGTGATCCATGATCTCGGCAGGTCCGCCGTAGGCGCCGACAGGCAAGCCGCCGCCGATGACTTTTCCCAGCGTCGTCAGATCGGGGGTGACGCCGTAGTGTTCTTGAGCGCCGCCGATGGCAACGCGGAATCCCGACATGACTTCATCGAAGATCAGCAGCGCGCCATGCTTCTTGGTGAGATCGCGGAGGCCCTGAAGGTAGCCGTCGTCCGGCAGGATCACGCCCATGTTGCCAGGGATGGGCTCCAGGATGATACAAGCCACGTCGTCGCCTTTGGCTTCGAGGATTTCCCGCGCGGCATCAAGATCGTTGTAGGGCATGGTCAAGGTGCATGAGGCGTAGGCCGCTGGGACTCCTGGACTCGTTGGTGTGCCCAGGGTCGTCAACCCGCTGCCGGCCTTAACGAGCAACCCGTCCGCGTGCCCGTGGTAGCAGCCTTCGACCTTCACGATCAGATCGCGGCCGGTATACCCACGTGCGAGGCGTAAGGCGCTCATGGTCGCCTCGGTGCCGCTGTTTACTAAACGAACCTTTTCGATGGAGGGGACGAGGCCCGCGATGACCTCCCCGAGCCGGACCTCGGCTTCCGTGGGGATGCCGAAACTCGCGCCGAGTTTCAGGGCCTTCGTTACTGCCTCGGTGACGGCGGGATGCGCGTGCCCCAGGATGAGCGGGCCCCAGGAGAGCACGTAGTCTATGTACTCGTTTCCGTCTGCATCCGTAATTCGCGCACCGCTGCCGGAGGCCACGAAAAACGGGTCGCCGCCCACGGCGCTAAACGCACGCACGGGGCTATTGACGCCGCCCACCAACACGCGGTTCGCTTCCGTCCACAACGCTGCTGATTTTTCAGAATTCATTGATACTCCCACACTCGGGTGTTACCCAGTTATCGGCCTAATCATCCGGCCTTTCAAAGGAAATGTCGTTCGCCTCGAATTGCTTTACCAAATCATCCTTGTCCACCGCTTTCATGAAGCAATCCATAGGCTCAACTATGTCTTCTTTCACGAGACGGAGCATCTCCGAATTTAACAGCGTCATGCCTTCGCGCTGGCCCGTCTGCATGATGCTCATGATCTGCGAATTTTTCCCTTCGCGAATCAGCATGGACACCGCCTGATTGACCACCATAATCTCGATGGCCGCGATGCGTCCGCCGCCCTTCTTTTTGAGGAGGTTCTGCGCGATGACGCCCTTCAGTGCGTCGCCCAGCATCGTCCGAATTTGTGACTGCTGGCCCGCCGGGAATTGGTCGATGAGGCGATCGACCGTGCTGATCGCCGTCGTCGTATGCAGCGTGCCAAACACGAGATGCCCGGTTTCCGCCGTCTCGATGGCGATGTGGGTAGTCTCCAAATCCCGCATTTCCCCAACCAGAACGATATCCGGGTCCTCGCGCAACGCCGCGCGGAGCGCCGAACTAAAGGACGCGGTGTGTTTACCAACCTCGCGTTGATTGATAAGGCACTTCTTGTTCGGGTGAACAAACTCGATGGGATCCTCAATCGTCAGGATATGGTCCGGGCGCTTATCGTTGATAAGGTCTATCATCGCCGCGAGCGTGGTCGACTTGCCGCTACCCGTCGGCCCCGTGACCAACACTAGCCCCTTGGTCAAGGAACAGAACTTCTTCACCGAATTCGGGAGTCCCAACTGTTCCGCTGTCAGAATTTCGGAAGGAATCAGGCGGAACACCGCGCCGATGCCCTTGTGATCACGGAAAATATTGCAACGGTAGCGGCCAAAACCCTCAAGGGCGTAGGCAAAGTCTGTGTCGTTGCTCTCGTTGAATTCTTCTTCGTTCTTCTTCGGCATTATCTCGTAGAGAATAGTCCGCGCCTTCTGGTCGTCAATTTCCGGGTCGTTCTTCAGCGGCAGCATGATCCCGTCTTTGCGAAACATGGGTTTGCAGCCCGTGCAATAGTGCAAATCCGACGCGCCGTGCTCGACCATCAGCTTGAAGTAGCGATCAATCTCAGCCATAAATCTTTCTCCCAGTTCGACGCTGCCTAATCGAAATACTGCAATGAGCGGTCGTTGCGGTATGCAACTAGGCCCCAATTCCCCATATCACAATTCCGCTTTAGCCGACCGATGCGGCGCAAGATTTTCAGGAGGGACTCTACCACGCAACAACCATGGATACAAGAACTTGCACCGAAAAATAAAGCCGCTCTTGAACCACGAATGGACACCAATAAACACTAATAGTAAAAGGATTCGTGCGACTATCCGCCAGAATCTTGTTTTCTTAGCAAGTTTTTCGAGTGGTGATTCTTACAAGTCCTTTGAGAACAAGGAGAAACCGGGGCCATTTCAATCCACGCAAAGGAGTATTATTTCATCGGACGGATAAATAGGAGAAATATTGACCCGGATTTCCCATTTGGAAGAGTCATCTTGAGATCCGCCGGCATCGAT
>JAPYPO010000116.1 GCA_029937645.1 Candidatus Hydrogenedentota bacterium | reverse complement strand
TCAATCTCATTGGCTCCGGTCGCCGACGGGTCCATATGGGTAATCTCGGCTAAGAGGTCTGCACATAATGGCATGGACTAAGATCATAGCCGCTTTGGCGCTGATGGTGCCGCTGTCCGTCGCGCACGCGCAGCCTAATCTTAATCGCCTGATCGATGGCGTCTCTGTAATCACTAGGGCAACCGACCTCGATACAGGAGATACGGAGCAGGGAAGTGGTGTCATCGTTGACGCGGCCCGCGGGTTCGTGCTTTGTACATTGCATCAGGTGGAGGGTCTTTCCAATATCGAGGTCACTACCGAGGCACCGCGTTTCGAGCACGATGCAAAGATTGTTGCTCGTGACTCCACGCACGACCTAGCGCTCCTGCAGACGGGTGTGCCATTAACGAAGGCTGCAGTGATTGGCGATGCCGATACGCTGTCCAACTTGGACGATATCGTTGCCATTACGACTCCAGTCGGTATCGAATTCCAATATACGAAAGGGCACGTCTCACGCGTAAATTTACATTTCAACGGGCAACCGGTTTACACGGTAGTAATGCCTGGCAGGGCGGGCTCAAGCGGCGGTCCTATATTCAGCACCTTCGGAAAAGTCGTCGGCATCACTTCGCGCGCGTTTGACGAAGCACCGGACATCTTTATCGCGACCCGAATTAATTCGGCGTACTCCATGCTGCGCAACGCCGGAGTCCGGATTCCCTTGGATGAGCCGTCGAACCAGCAGATCATTCCTTCTCGCGGCGCCACGACGGATGAAACGGCGGGCATCGCGCACTGGAACCGGGGCTTACGCGCCGATTCGAGCGCGGTGAAAGTGGAAGAGTATGGACTGGCGGTCGAGCGGATGCCCGAATTTTTTGAGGCGTGGTTCAATTATGGGATTGCGCTGGCGAAGGCGGAGTTGTACGAACAGGCTGAAGCGGCGTACGAGATCGCGCGACGACTTCGGCCTAAATCGGGCGCGGTCTACCGCAATTTGGGCTTGCTCTATCTCGAACCGCCCTTTAACGACAACAAGTCTGCACAAAAGATGTTCGAAGAGCTCGCCACCTATCGACGCCGCGATCCTTCGTCGCATAATTTTTTGGGCGTGTCGCTGCGCAGGCAAGGCAAGTTTGCGGCTGCGGCCGAGTCCTTCGAGAACGCATTGCTCTATGATCCTAAATACGACAAGGCGCATTTCAATTTGGCGTGGACGTATTTGGACATGCCGGACCGCCTCGCGGATGCGCAGAAGCATATGGACTTGTGCCAAGAGCTTAGTCCCAACGCGGCGGAACAAGCTGCATTTGATGAGGCGCTGATCCAAATTGTATCTAAGTGATGAGAGTCTCGACGCGGCCGACGGGCTGCGTACGAACGCACCGCCGCATTGGCGGCCCTACATGATGTTATCAGGAGAGGTACAGAACTGTGGCTGAAGAAGAACCAAAACAACTGGGGCGCTACGAAATCGTTCGAGTGCTGGGCAAAGGCGCGATGGGCGTCGTGTACGAGGGAAAGGACCCGAACATCGGTCGCCGTGTGGCTATCAAGACGGCGCGGCGTGATGTATTGGAAGCCTCGGGCCGCGCCGATGAGATGATGGAGCGCTTCCTACGCGAAGCCCGGTCGGCCGGGGGCCTGAATCATCCGAACATCATTACCATTTACGACGCAGATGAACAGGATGGCATGGCGTACATCGCGATGGAATTCCTCGAAGGCGGCGACCTTGAGGAACATCTGATCAAGCATAAATATATGGAGCAAGAAGAGGCTGTCGAGATTTGTGCGACGATTGCCTCTGCCCTGGCTTTCGCCCACCAGGACGGGATCGTTCACCGAGACATCAAGCCCGCGAATATTATCATGACCGATAAGGGCATCAAGGTTGCCGACTTCGGCATCGCGCACATGAGCGACTCGAATCTGACGCAAGAGGGCGCGATGATCGGCACGCCTCATTACATGAGCCCAGAGCAGTTTCAAGGCCGGAAGGTGGATGGGCGTTCGGATCTCTTCTCGCTGGCTGTCATGTTGTACGAGATGCTCACAGGCGAAAAGCCGTTTACCGGCGAGCAGTTGTCCACCGTGATGACGGCCGTGATCAAACTGGACCCGGTAGAACCGAGCGAGCTCAATTCGATGGTGGACGACGCGTTGAGTACCGTTGTCATGAAGGCGCTGAGCAAGAATCCGGGCAAACGTTATGCCGATGGCGATGCCTTTGCTGCCGCGTTGCGCGAATCGCTGAAGTCCGCTCCGAGCCAGGAGGTCACGCAAGCGGCCACCGATCTGGGCGCGACTATCGCGACACCTCCCGCAACTGTAGGCGTGGGCGCTACCATCGCGACGGGGCCGCCGCCGCCGGTCGAGGCCGCGCCGTCTTCGCCGGAGGAGGATACGGTGCGGGGCGCGCCGCCGGAGTTGGAAGATTCCGATATCAAGGCCCCAGACACGGAGAAGGAACGCGCGGTCGCGGAGCCCAAGAGGAAATTTGCAATTGCAACGATAGTTGGGGCCTGTGTAGCTGCGTTCGCGGTTTCGGCCGCAGTGGCTGTATTTCTTGTGGGCGCCCCGGAGAACAATTGGGCACCGCAGGGGACGGTCCAGGTGAGGCTCATTAACAACGTCGAGCAATACGATGCTTGGGAAAGAGACAACAAGAACTTTCCCGACGGGGCAACGGAGCCGACCGATGCCACCGTCCAAATTAAGTCAGGCGATTCGCCCTTCGTGTTCAACGGCCCCGTGATAGATGGAAAGGCTTATGCATTTACTATCCCTCCAGAGCAACAGACCGAGGAGCGATGGCAATACGTGGGCACCCACGTTGGCTACAAGAAATTGGAAAGCTCCTACGTGGACTCCCCAGAGAAACCCGACGATAAACTGGCAATTAGGATTGGCCTAATTAAAAACGGGGTCATGGAAGAGGCGTTGGGAATCACCGAGTAATAAAGGCTATTCCCGAATGTGTGCATTCCCACATTTGAGGTTGGGAGCGAGAGGAAGTGACACGTGGCGTTTTGCTACGGTCGGGCCACATTTTTCATCTTTTCGCGGTATAATGACTTAGACAACGTTCGTTACGCAGAGCCCTGCATGTTGGGGAGGGCCGGAGGGAGGATTCTTATGATACGTTTGCAAACTATTTTGATGGCGATTTTCTGTGTGGGGTTGCTTGCGGGGTGTGGCGGCGACGATGCGGCTACCGGCCCTGATGGGAGCGTAGCGTCGGGTGGTGACGCTGCGCCGATTTTTGCCGGGTCGGGCGATTCCGCGTCTGGCATTACGCTGGCCAAGGGCTCAAGCGCCCCGCTCATCCAGTCTTCGGATATTTACGGAGCCGATGTGGACCTCGCCTCGATTATCGAGGAAGACCCTGGCCTGGTCATCGTGTTCTTCTTCACCGTCGATTCGGGGCAGGCCATCGCCGCGAAATTGCGCAGCCTTGATACCGGTTTCGGACAGGATTTGAAGGTCGTCGCGCTCGGCATTAAGGAAGACGAGAGCGCGCTAAAATCGTTTGCCGATACAAACAATATCGGCTACCACATCATCGAAGCGAACGCGCTTGAGGGAGCGGATTGGCTGGACGACATAAACGCCCTTCCGCTCACGCTGTTCGTCCATCCCAATGAGGATCGCGAAATCGTGCAGCGCTTGGCCGGTGCGGGCAGCGACAATGCGAACATCATCACGCAGGTCGCGAAAAAGTTTTTCCAACAAGGTAAGCACGGCGTCGCCGAATCCATGACGAACTCGGCGACCGAAAGTGGCGAAGATGCTGCGGGCATCGGCGCGGTCCGCGGATTCGTATTCCAAGGCCAGGGTAAGCTCGACGAGGCCGAGAAGGAATTCAAGTCTATTGATATGCAGGAGGGCCTTGCGTCGGTCGCGTACACGCGCGGCAAGTACGACGAAGCCCTCTCCCATGCGGCGCAGTCGGATTCAAGCCTGGCGTCGACGGTGAAAGCGCAGGTTCATCTGAAGAACGGAGAGGTCGATGAGGCCATCGCTGCGGCCCAGGAAGCCGAGGCGCGCATCGGCGATGATTATGAGAAATCACAAGCCGCAAATATCCACGGACGCGCCCTGCATGAAAACGGCAATGTGGACGGCGCGATCGGAAAGTATTCCGAAGCAACGGATCTGTCGAATTACAACACGACGGCCATGGGCAACCGCGCCAGCGCACACCGCGAAAAGGGTGAGCTCGAAGAGGCGCAAGCGGTGCTCGACAAGTCTCAAGGTTGGGGCGGCGCTAAAGATGACATGATCGTCATGATGTTGGCTCAGGTGAAGAAAGAATTGGAGCAATCCAACGATTCCGTGCGCCAGGAACGCATCCGAGGGCTCATCACGGACCTTGGCGAACGCTTCAGGAAGCTAAAGGAGCAAGGTGAAACGGAGCCTCAGGACACCTGGTCGACCCGTCCGCAGGTCATCGCGTTTCTTCAGTCGACCTCTTCGTCGAGTGTCTTCTTCGAGCGGGCCGGCATGGAGATGGTCATCAAGCGAGAAATAGAGGCTCGCGTTGCCGCAGACCCACGGGTGCAAGTCGTGGAGCGCGATATGCTCGAAGCGCTGCTCCAGGAATTGAATTTGGGTTCTTCGGAAATTGCGGATAGTAATACGCAGCTACAACTCGGCAAGGTGCTTGCCGCGCGGATGATAGGCATTCTTGAGTTCAGCCGCTTCGGCAAGGACAACGTCATGAATGCCCGGCTGGCCGACACGCAAACGACCGAAGTGCACCCGCTTCCCATGGTCCAGATTAAGGACGGGGCATCCCTCGAAGAAATCGTCCAGAGCAGCGTGGACGCAATCATCGCCCGCTTCGTCGAAGGCCGCGAATTGCAAGGGCTCATTGGCGAAAACCCGACGGACGATAACTTGATCGTCAATCTGGGCAAAGTCCACGGGGTCACGCCGGGGATGCGCTTCGATGTGGTCAAGGAAGGCGAGCCGATGAAGATCGGCGGGCGTGTAGTGGGCAATGCGCAGGTTCTGGTGGCCGTGATTGAAGTCACGTCCGTCGAAGACGAGTATTCCATCTGCAAGCTCGTCATGAAGAAGAGCGATGACGTCGTCCTGGCAGGCGAAATGAAAGTCAAGCAAAATAAAGTCAGTTAGCTTTTCGGAAATACGAAACCCAAAAGAGCGCGCCTCCGGGCGCGCTCTTTTATTTGCATTCTACGTCACGGCAAGTCAACTATTCTGTCCAGACTTTTCTCGATGGGAAGGAGGGCCGCGTGATCGGTGCCGCATTCGAGTCTACACGATGGAGCATTGTGCTTGCGGCGGGTACCAGCAAGACGCCTGCCTCGACCCGAGCACTCTCGATTCTCTGCGAAACCTACTGGGCTCCGATCTATGCCTACATCCGGCGCAGGGGCTACGGCGTCGAGGATGCCGAGGATCTGACGCAGGGCCTCTTCGCGCATTTGTTGGAGAAGAAGGGCTTCGATAGCGTGAGCCGTGACCGGGGGAAATTCCGGACCTTCTTGCTGGCCTCGATGAAGAACTTCGCCGCGAATGAATGGCGAAAAGGGCAGACGCGTAAACGGGGAAGCGGTGCGCGCGGGGTGCCGGTCGATTTTATGAACGCAGAACGGCGACTGTCCACCGAACCCGATGGCAGCAGCCAGACTCCCGAGTCTCTTTTTGAGAAGCATTGGGCTCTTGCGTTACTCAGCCGGGTCTTGGACGAACTGCGCCGCGACTACGAGAAGGCTGGGTATGAGGAGATTTTCAACAGCCTCAAGGCTTGCCTCGCGGTCTCCGAGGTGCGAAGACCTCATCGCGAATTGGCGGACGAGTTGGGCATTTCCGTGGGCGCGGTAAAGGTGGCAATACACCGCATGCGCAAACGCTATCGGCAGCGCCTCCTCGACGAAATCGCCCAGACGGTCGGCCCGGACGAAGACATCCAGGAGGAGCTTCAGTATATTTTCCGTGTCCTTGGCGACTAGGAGAGATGGGAGTTTCACGATAGCTTGAATCTCCGCCCTGTAACCTTTTCGCGAATTTCTTTTTAATAGGGGTAGTGATTCTTACCCATTGGAGGACAGAGCGATGACGGAACTGGACGGTTGCCCTGAATGTGGAAATCCCCTGCCCCCGGAGGCGCCCCAAGGGCTGTGCCCGAAATGCCTTGCTGTGTCGGCGGCCAGTGTTGGCGAGCCGGAAGAGGCGGGGTTCGAGGGCGGAATAGATGTGGTGGATGAATCCATCGGACGCTATAGCCACCTCGCCGAGCGGGGGAAAGGCGGCATGGGCCGGGTGCTGCTCGTGCATGATGAACACCTCGGGCGCGATGTTGCCTTGAAAGAGTTGCTGCCCGGCAAAGCCGTGACGGCGGGCGAAACGCCCAGCGCGGCGGGGCGAGCTAAGGATGTGGCAGCGCGTTTTCTCCGGGAGGCGAAGATCACGGGCCTGTTGGAGCATCCCTCCATCACGCCGGTCCACGAATTGGGGCGGCGCGTCGACGGCACACTCTATTACACGATGAAATTTGTGCAAGGCGAAAGTCTTGAAAAGGCGATACAAGAATCCTCCGGCTTGAACGAGCGCCTTCGACTGCTCCCCCACTTCATTGATGTCTGCAATGCTATTGCGTACGCCCACAGCCGCGGCGTGATCCACCGGGACCTCAAACCTTCCAACATCATGCTCGGCGAATATGGCGAGACGGTGGTCGTCGATTGGGGGCTGGCGAAGGTCAAGCAAGCGAACCCGGCGGAAGAGGGCGGCACAGACGATTCGGCCGCCACTCCCATTGACGATGCGGGAGACGCGGAAACGATGGCTGGCGGGGTCATGGGTACGCCCGCGTACATGTCGCCAGAACAGGCGCGGGGCGATTTGAAGTCTGTGGACGAGCGCTCGGACGTGTATTCGCTCGGCGCGGTTCTCTACACGATCTTAACGGGCGAAGCCCCGTACGTCGGAGATAGCGCCGCCGACGTTGTGGAGGCAGTCGTCCATCGGGAGCCGCGTCCGCTCGTGGCCGATAGGAAAATCCCGAGACGCCACCGCGATATCTGCCGCAAGGCGATGCGGAAAGAGTCTCTGTCGCGCTACGGCTCGACGACGGATTTGGCGGAGACGGTCCAATCGTGGAGGCCGCGCAAGAAGCGCTCGAAATGGGTGACGCGTTTGGAAATCGCGGTGTTGCTCACGGTGCTGATCACGCCGCTGATTGTTATGCGGGAAGACCGTATCTGGCAGGGCCGCTTGGATGCCGAATTGAGCAAGATTGCAGCGTCGGGGGGCATGACGAGCATAGCCGATTTCCAAATGGACCGCTCGCCGACCGCTAAAAGTGTGGCACTGCCCTCAATGCCTTATTCCACCAGTGGATTCTTAATCCATGGTCACGAACTCTTTCCGACGATCCGGTACAACGCCGGGCCACTGCGCGCGTCGACGCTTCCGCTGGCACTGTGGGTGGAGGAAGGCAAGCTGATTACCGACGAGGAAGTTCGGGCGATGAAGACTCTCGTGGCGGAGAATTCACCCCTTCTCGAAATTCTCATCGAATTGAGTGAAAGGCCGCCGGTAAGCACGGAGGAGATATATGGGTACAAGAAGCTGAAGTACCTAGGCTACACGAAACTGCTGGACAAGATACCTAACCTGCTTGCGTCCCGGAGCAGCGCCAATTACTTATTGATAGACGGCTACCTCGCTCACTCGAGCGGGGACTCCGAACTCGCCCTTACGCGCTGTGCCCAAGTAATGGAATTGGGAAACCTCATTCGCGATTACCCCTTCTTGGTTGCTCAAATGGTTGCTACCTCTATCAGCTTCCTCGGCCTTGAATTTTCCGAGCGGCTGGGCAGTGAAGCCAATCTGAGCGATGAAGCTCTTCAGTCTTTCATCGCCTTGCTCGACCGCTCGTACCGGCGAGAAGCTTTTCTCCACGGCCTGGATGGGGAGCGCCTCGCGGGAATCGAAATGTTCGACGCGGTTGGCCACGATGTCGAGCGCGAAATGTTCACGTCAAATAGCCGTGGCGTCGATTTCTTTATGTTGCTCTACGGAACCCAACCCTTCCGATTCTTTCGGTATCGTGATGAAGTGAAATATTTGCAGATTGCACAAGCGAATATGGAACTCGCGGTACGGCCGTACTACGAAGTAGCGAATGCATTCCCCGCCGTCCTAAGTGGCCTACTGAAGTGGCCCATCCGAAATTATCCGCTCACAAGCCTACTCCTGCATAACGGGCAAAGAGTCTCGCTGTCACAGGCGGAACACGAAACCGGCGTGACGCTCGCGGTGGTGGGCTACCAACTGAAGCGCTACGATAAGGAACATGGTTCCTACCCGGAATCATTGACCGCGTTGACGCCGGAGTTCATGGCTGAAGTGCCACTCGATGAATTCGATGGCAAGCCGCTACGCTACCGGCGGAAGGGCGAGGGGTTTATCCTCTACAGTGTGGGCACGAATCTGGTGGATGATGGCGGCGAGGATAGTCGCGGCGCGGGCGACTATGTATGGCGGTTTGACTCGTAGCCGCGTGTGGAAGGCCTCTGTTCTGTGAACGCTTTTCGCGTTGCGTGTCCTGAATGCTGCCAACCCGTGTGTCCATAGAGACTTAACCTATATAGCCCGATAATCGTTCTCGGGCTGGCCGCCTAAAGTTCCCGCCGATTGTTGACGATAACCTAATCAGACGAAGTAGTGGTCAGGAGAACCCGACGTAGAAAGGAGCCTAATCATGGATGGTGTAGCTTCTTTAGGCCACGTCGGGGCCGTAATGAGTCAGGCACAGGTCCGCAGCGCTGAGCCAGCGCCGGTAGCATCGGCTGTTCAGGGCCAAGGATCGGCCGCGCTGACGTTAATTCAGGCTTCGGTCGTGAATGCGTCGGCGACAGGGCACGACCTCGATGTGCTAGCCTAGACACGAATTTCTCCTTGGGGGTGTCGCACGGATGCGGCACCCCCACACTCCCTTTTATGAATGGCGCGCATGGTTCCTGATCGGCTAAGCAGCGCCTTGGGGAAAACCGTTTTTGAAAAAACGGTTCTTCCCCAAACCCCTTTCCTAAAAACTTTCGGGGCGCTCTGCGCTTGGATCGGGAATCGTTGGCAAGCAACCGAACTACATGCAAGCGAACTACATGACGGGCGGTGCGTTCGGGTCCGGCGTCCAATCTTCTCCGGCATTATCTTGGGGCTCGTAGCCGAGAACCCGCTTGGTTTCCTCTATGTCCCATATGCTCAGCGTGTTGTCGGACACGGCGTTGAGGACGGTAAAGCCGACCGAGACCGGGGCATCGATGCTCTTCTGAAAAAGCTGCGCGGCGTCGCGATGGCTAAGATAAAGTGACAACGCAGCGGGCGAAAATGTTGGGTCGTCGGGCGCGGTAAGCCAGCCGATGCGCAGGCAGATGATCGAAAGGCCGAATGCGTCGTGGAAGTAGCTGCCCAGGGCTTCGCCGTATGCTTTGCTGACGCCGTAGTAGCTGCTGGGTCTAATATCGTTTGGCGTCAATTTGCGGAAGGGGCGGCGCACCTCTCCGATCCTGCCTTCGTAGATCGTCGTATACGGCTCCGCCTTTGCCGGATAATAACCCGCCGCATGATGACTGCTGGCGAAGATAACACGTTTGACGCCGGCCACCCTGGCTGCTTCGTAGACGTTACGTGTACCGATAAGGTTGCTATTCAGGACATCTTCCCAGGGGTCGCGAGGTTTTGGGGCGGCCCCAAGGTGTATGACGGCATCGATTCCCTCGAAGGCGGGCTGAATGGCATCCAGGTCAGCGATGTCAGCGACCGTACACGGCACGCCTTTCGCAGCCACGAGATCCAATCCGCTAAGCTCGTATCGATCCCCTAAATGCTTCCTTATGACGTCCGCAACACGACCAGACATTCCAGTTACCAGAACTTTCTTCTTGTCTCCCACTTCTCTCTCCTTAGGTGTTTATCGTTGCAGGTGAGGCGCCCCCGGCTGGACGCACCCTGTAGTTCCGCAAAATGCCGGTATCGGCGTTTGAATGCGCCATCCGATTGTGATGACCGCCGAATCCCGTTATTTTACCGATTTAGGCAGAGAGACGCTACGTCGAGCGGGCCCATATTACAGGGAGCGCAATTTTACCAGGAGTTCCATTTTACACGGAGTTCACGGAATGATGCGGCTCGCTAGTGGTTCGATTTAGAATTGAAGACTATCTTTTGTGCCCCTCCTGGGAGTGTGCAAGTCACAGGAAGTTAAGCCGCAAAAGCGGGGACAGACCCGTCTCCGCTCGTACCTCGCTACGCTTGCGTCTACTTTTGAAAAAGCCCAAAAGTATCCGTTTTTGCTTAGTCTTCTGAGATAGTCGCACGGCGGATAATGATCCATCAGCT
>JAPYPO010000699.1 GCA_029937645.1 Candidatus Hydrogenedentota bacterium | reverse complement strand
GCTCAATAACGTGCCCGTGGTGGTCACGGGCATCCATATGGGAAATGTCGGGTAAGACAAGATTAGGATCTCCGTAGCGAGTCGGTGGAAGGGGCGGACCCCCGAAAGGAGTAAGACAGCAAGTCTGGTGTTGACAGCGCGAGCCTCGGCGGCTATTGTGGAGGCGAGTTTTCTCCCGGATTTCGGGTGCAGCTCTGACGGCAAGAATCTTGGGCGCGATGTTTCGAACGAGGAGAGTCTCATGGGCAAGTCGAACAAAGGAATTCCACGGCGACAATTTCTGAAGAAGGCTGCCGCGCTGGCAACCGCCGGCGCGGTCTTCCCGCAGATCGTGCCTCGGCATGTGGTTGGCGGCCAGGGGCATACTCCGCCGAGCGAAACGCTCTACATCGCCGGTATCGGCGCGGGCATGTGGGGCCATATCAACATGATGGCCGCCGACCGGGCCGGCGCAAAAATCGTCGCGCTATGCGATGTGGACGAAGAGAACGCGGCGATTGCTTACAATTATTTTTCTGACACGACGAAATACACCGATTACCGCCGGCTCTTGGAGAAAGAAAAGGGCATCGACGCGATCATGATCGGAACGCCTGACCATACGCGGGCCGTGGTGATGAAGCCCGCGATGGAACTCGGCAAGCACATCTATTGCGAGAAGCCGCTTGCGCGTACGGTGTATGAAGTTCGGCTGTTGACGGAAGCCGCGCGGCAGCATAACGTGGCCATCCAATTGGGGAACCAAGGCCATACCTATCCCACGGTCGACGAGTTTTGCGAATGCGTCTGGTCCGGGGCTATCGGCGAGGTGCGTGAAATACACATTCAGGAGGCCGCGTACAATTACAGCAATATCGATTTGCTCGATACGCTCAAGGAAGATCACCCCATGCCGGATAAGTTGGATTGGGATCTGTGGCTCGGCCCGGCTGCATACCACGATTTTCATCCGCGTTACCATCCCCTAATGTGGCGGGGCTGGAGTGCTTTTGGAACGGGGATGATCGGGGACTGGGTGTGTCATCTCGTGGATCCCGTATTTACCGCCTTGGATCTCGGCGCGCCCACATCCGTCGTCGCGGAGGCGGAAGGCTTCGACCCGGTGAAACACGGGGCAACCTTTCCGAAGTCCTCGAAAATGCGTTTCGAGTTCCCGGCGCGAGGCGAGCGGCCACCGGTGACCCTGCATTGGTACGATGGTGATAAGTACGCGCCGCCGCATCCCGAAGAATTGAAAGAAGGCGAACAAGCTATCCCTGGGTACGGCCGGGGCACAAAGCCGGTTGGCGGACTCGTCGTCGGTGACAAAGGCAAGATCGCCTATGGCGCCTTTGGGGCTCTGAATTGGCGCATCCTTTCTGAGGACAAGATGAACGAATACATGGGGGATCGTACGCGAGCAGCCGACCCAACGGGAGGCGGTCGACCCGAGAACATTGAGCATGTCCGTGACTGGATAGAGGCCTGCAAGGGATGGCATCCCCCCGCCTCGAACTTAGACTACGGGGGACCGCTAACGGAAATCGGGTTGTTGGGAAATATCGCGCTGCAAATGCCGGGCACGGAACTGCAGTGGGATGCGAAACACATGACCTTCCCCAATCAGCCTACGGCGAACCAGTATCTCCATTACGCGTACCGGGATGGGTGGTCGCTGTAACCGCCGGTTGGATGTTGCGCCCGCTTCCTACGCCTGCGTTCTTGTCCTAATTTCCTGCGATGCGGGTTCGTGCTTGCGAGTCAGAACCCGCTTCGCGGGAAATTGGAATAAGAACATAAGAGTGAAACGGGTGGCACCTTCAAACTTGTTTGGAGGTGGGGAGTTATCTGCGTCCCATCCACCTCCAAACAAGTTTGAAGGTGCCACCCAGTAAGTTATGTTCTTAACAGCTTACCACCCCCGTGCCGTGGGTAAATTGTGTAAGAAACTCAGATTA
>JAPYPO010000698.1 GCA_029937645.1 Candidatus Hydrogenedentota bacterium | reverse complement strand
GTATTTGATAATTCAAGCTCGCCCTTCCTCGCTTTGTCGAGCAGATTCTCCGATTCGTGCGCCAGGGATTGTATGTCGCCCAACGCCAGAAAACCGGCCACCCCTTTGATGGTGTGGAACGCGCGGAATACGGCGTTAAGTGCATCGTCATTATGGGGATCGGATTCCACGGTCAGCAGATGCACATCGGCATTCTCAAGATGCTCACGCGCTTCCGCTACAAAATCGACGAGCAGTTCTGGGTCGCTTTCGAGGAATGAAGTCGTCGTGTCTGGAGTCTTTGTCTTCGGGGATTCGGGGGGCGGCGGCGCGGAGGATTTCGGCGCCCCCAGCCCGCTCAAATCCGGCGGAGCGGGTTGGCTGCCCTTGCCCGCAATCCATGCGAATGTTTTTTGCAACCAATCCTTTGCGGCCAGGAGTTCGTCAATCGACTCAGGCAGTGTCGCTGTCGTCAGTAAGTCTTCGAGGGTATGGCATGTGCGCTCAACGTCCTCAAGGCCCAGCATGCCGGACTCCCCCTTCAAGGTGTGGAGAATCCGCAGGATAGGATCTGATCTTTCGAATGAATTGCTGCCATCGACGGCGAGAAGGAGGCTCTCAAGTTCTTCCAGCACACCGACCTGATTCGACAAGAAGTCAGCGAGAATATCCTCGCTGACATGTTCGGGCAATTCGAACGGGGGCGTCGCGCCATTGGAGGCGGTAGCTATGGTGGACGCCAAGCCCAGTTCGGGGGGGAATAGAACGCTATCCAAGGGCTTCCCGTCTCTCACGATTTCTTGCAGCGCGTTCGCGGTTTTTGTCAATACCTCAACCGACGCCGGGATATCATCAACTTCATTAAAAATAATCCCTTCGATAAGGGAGACGGCCGCGCTTGCGGCCGCAGCGGCCTCCGGCATTTCCAATTCCTTGGCACACGCGGCAATCTCTTCAAATAGAGTAAGAATCTCCGTCAAAGCAGGGAGATCGGAGGGCTCGACGAGAACGACCGCGCCACAAAGGCGTTCGATTATGGCCGCAATATCATCGGTTTTTGTCGAAAGCGTCGTCACAATAGATGGACTCCGGAAGCACGTTGCCAAGCTGGTCTTGAATTTGAACACGCACAGAATTGAGTTTGAACACCGACAGAATCAGCTAGGGATCACTAAGTAAGATTCGTGCCAAGGCATAACCCCTGCCCACGTAGTCGTCTAATTGGCAACATCAGTCAGTCCCTGCCTATTGATATTGGGTGTGGAAGGGTTACGGAAGAAAAGACCTGCGAGGGGATTATGCTAAGTAAAATACTCGCCATCGGTTGAGTTTGGTCGCTGATGATCGATACAAAAGGAGACACCAAAGGGACAAATGTCTCTTCGAGTCAGCACAGGCTCACTAGATTGCGGGTATAGAGAAGCAATCTTTGTGTCTTTCTGGGGATGTTACTGAGGGCCTGAGCGCGGGGGACCATGTCTTTATCGTCGCATCCCATCTGCGGATTCGGTAGTAAAAGTGAAAAGGACGTAACCGAACGGTAAGAAAGGACTACGTAGGTTTGTAGATTAGGTGCTATCCTTATGTAAAATGACCGCGCAAGTCGAAGCAGGTCTTGCCAAATACAAGTTTGCGGGTTATTCTTGCAAGTGCTGGATGCCATAGCTTTAATCTCATTATGTTGGAACGAGACTTGCTGGAGTTATCAATGGATTACTCTAGTATCAAAAATGAAGCGGGGTTACCAGAGTCGCCATGGAAAACAAGTTCCGCACACTACTCGTAGACGACGACGAGTCTGTCCTGAAGCTGACCGTTCTTTCCCTCCGCGACAACGGCATCTGCGATCTCATCACCTGCTCCGACAGCCGAGAAGTTCTCACGCTGTTGGAGGTGAGCGACATCGGTGTCGTTCTACTCGACCTAATGATGCCTCACGTGCCGGGTATGGACCTGCTAAGGCTGA
>JAPYPO010000115.1 GCA_029937645.1 Candidatus Hydrogenedentota bacterium | reverse complement strand
CAAGGATTTTTTCGACATTGCAACGTAGCTATAAAAAGTTAAAATGCTCTAGCCACCAGGCAGAAAGAATTTGGAATTCCAGGTAATCTTTTGCATTTTCGCTATATTTTAACTATTTATCACTATTTTTCAATCTGTTTTAATTTTATTTGAGTATCTTCTTGACTTTCGGAATTATTCGTGTATTCTATGGGTTGCGGATTATACGGGATTGGAAATACACAGTTTCTTTTGAAATTTAATTGTGTATCAAGGTTTAAACGTATATTCACAAGGCATAGGACGTGAGCGGATAAGTAAGGATATGGAAGAAGATAGAATTATCACTTCCAATTTCTAGATAGTATCGTTATCAAGCCGAAGAAATTAACGAGGCACGTAGAAGGAGATGAGTCGTGACCATAGAATCGGCAGTCTCGGCAGCGGAACAGACTGGGAAATACCTTACCTTCGCATTGGGAGGTGAAGAGTATGGCCTTGAGATTCTCAAGGTACGGGAGATCATCGGTTTGATGGACATCACGGTGGTTCCGCGTACGCCTTCTTTTGTGCGCGGGGTGATCAACCTTCGCGGCAAGATAATTCCGGTCGTCGACCTCCGGGTAAAATTTGGGATGGAGGCGATCGAGAACACCGAAGAGACGTGCATCATCGTCGTCGAAGTTACTCGGAATTCTAAGAGCATTGAGATGGGAATCCTGGTCGATAAGGTGTCAGAGGTGTTGGACATCCAGGGCGAGGAAATCGAAGGCCCTCCTTCGTTCGGTGCGGGGTTTGATGCGAGTTTTATAATGGGAATGGCCAAGGCGAAGGATTCGGTAAAAATCCTCCTCAATATTGACGCTGTTCTGAGCGCTGAAGAAGTGATGGACCTGACGGCCGCAAGCGCAGGGGCTTAGGGCGGCGACATGGGTTCCTTCTTGACAGTGAGCGGCAAGCACGCGCGCCGGGGCGTAGACGACACAGGGAGTGGCACGGGAGATGATAGCAAAAGGCTTTGCGACACTCGCATACACGCTACTCGTGTTGGGTGTCATTCAGCGGAAGAGCCGGCGGCTTCATGTAGCGTTGATGGCCTCCGGAATTGCGTTGGACACGGCTCTCGTGTTGACCTTGCAGATTCAGCGAAGCGTGATTCAAGAGGCGGCGACCGAAACGTTCAACCTGCTGCAGGCCGGTCATAGTCTCGCTTCGACCTTGGCCTTTGCACTGTATTTTCCTGTGGTGTTTTTGGGCGTAAATCAATTTCTCGGTCGGGGTGGGGCCCGCGGTCGGGCGTGGCATATACGGCTGGCGATCACCGCGTTTTGCTTCCGATCGGCCGGATTCTTATTGATGTTTTCGATGTAGGGCCAGCGGCTCACTTGGGCTAGGGGATCAGAAAAATGACGACAAAAGACGTGACGAAAGACATAACGAGGAGCGCGATCATGGAAACGACAGAGAAGGCAGCCAACGGAACGACCACAGTCGAGGGCGAGATCCTGCGCTCCGCTGTGGAGAATGCCGGTGTCAATATCATGCTTTGCGACACCGACCTGAATATCACGTACGCCAACCAAGCGACCGTGCAGCTCGTTCAGGAAAACGTAGACCTTTTTAAGGAGGCCTTCCCCGGCTTCGATCCGAGCGCGCTGATCGGCGCGTGTATCGACGGGTTCCATAAGAACCCATCGTACCAACGGCAGTTGTTGAGCAACCCCGCGAACCTGCCGCACCGCGCCGACATTACCATCGGCCCGAAGACCTTCGCGCTAAATATTTCCGCCATGGTCGACGACGCGGGCGTCCACCAGGGCTCGTGCCTCGAGTGGCAAGATGTGACCGCCGAACGCGAACAAGGCGACTCGGCCGCGCGGATGCAGTCCTCCATCGAAGGTTCGGCAACGGCCTCCATGACCGTGGACCGGGATCTCCTGATCACTTACGCGAACCCCGCCACGGTGGCGTTGATCACGGAAAATATTGGCGAGTTTCAGGGCGCCTTTCCGAACATCGACTTTAACAATGTGCTCGGCGTTTGCATCGATATTTTCCACAAGAATCCGGCGCATCAACGGGCCATCCTCGGCGACGCGAAAAATCTACCTCATACCGCGGACATCACGGTGGGCAATCTCACTTTCGCGCTGAATATTTCCGCCATGCGCGACGCGTCAGGTGAGCATATTGGCGCAAACCTCGAATGGCAGAATGTGACGAGTCTGCGGGCTAACGAGGACGCGTCGGCGCGGATGCAGTCCTCCATCGAAGGCTCGGCGACGGCCTCCATGACCATCAATACCGATCTGGAGATTACCTACGCGAACCCAGCCACCGTGAAGTTGGTCACCGATAATATCGGCGAATTTCAGAACGCCTTCCCGAGCATCGACTTCAGCAACTTGATGGGCGTTTGCGTGGACGTGTTCCACAAGAATCCTTCGTACCAACGGGGCATTCTTAACGACCCGAATAACCTGCCTCACACCGCGGACATCACGGTGGGCAATCTCACCTTCGCGCTGAATATTTCCGCCATGCGCGACGCGGCGGGAGAGCATATCGGCGCGAACCTTGAGTGGCAAAACGTGACGAATCTGCGCGCGAACGAGGACTCGTCCGCGCGGATGCAGTCCTCCATCGAAGGTTCGGCTACACCCTCCATGACGGTGAACCGTGACCTCGAAATTACCTACGCGAACCCGGCCACGGTGGCGCTCATCAGCGAAAACATCGCGGTGTTCCAAGACGCATTTCCTAATATCGACTTCAATAACGTGATGGGCGTGTGCGTAGACATCTTCCACAAGAATCCGGCGCATCAACGTCAAATTCTCGGTGATGCGCGCAATCTTCCGCACCAGGCCGATATCCAAGTTGGGGATTTGACCTTCGCGCTGAATATTTCCGCCATGCTGGATGCCTCCGGCGAACACATCGGCGCAAGCCTGGAGTGGCAGAATGTGACGGAGCGCCGGGCGCAGGCGGCGCGGGCAGAGAGCCTGTTCTCCATGATCGAGGGCGCCTCGGCGCTGTTTATGACCTGCGACAAAGATCTCGAGATTACGTATCTCAATCCCGAGCTCAAGGTCATGCTCACGAAGCACCAGACGCAAATCCGCACAGCCCTACCCACCTTCGACGTCAACAATCTGCTGGGCACATGCATTGATATATTCCATGTGAATCCGGCGCATCAGCGCGGGATGCTGGCCAATGTCCACGCGCTCCCGGCGAAGGCGGAAATTAAGATCGCTGGCTTGGAGTTTCAGGTCACGGCCACCGCGCTCATGGATGACCAAGGCAACCACATCGGCAACGGCGCGGAATGGGAAGACCTGAACGACCGCGCGGCCTACCGCGACGAAGTGAACGGGCTCATCGAGGCCTCCAAGAGCGGCGACCTGAAAAAACGCGGGGAGGTGGACAAACTGTCCGAGATCTATCAGCCCATGATGTCAGGCATCAATGAGATTGTCGATGCCATCGTCGCGCCCGTGAACGAGGCCGGCGCGGTGTTGTCCCAGGTGGCGGATAAAGACTTGACCGTCCGTGTCGTCGGGGACTACCTAGGCGACCACGCGGCCATCAAGAACAACTTGAACAATGCCGTGGGCAACTTGGAAGAGGCCCTTGGTCAAGCGAATGACGCCGCGATGCAGGTAAATTCCGCTTCCACTCAAATCGCCGAAGGCAGCCAGGCGCTCGCTCAAGGCGCCAGCGAGCAGGCCTCATCGCTTGAGGAAATCTCGGCTAGCCTTGAAGAGCTGACGGCCATGACCAATCAAAACGCCGACAACGCAACCCAGGCTAATACACTTGCGCAGGACGCGCAGGGCGTGGCGGCAAAGGGCACCGATGCCATGGGGCGCATGTCGGAAGCTATCAAACTGATTCAGACTTCCGCCGAGCAAACCAGCAAGATCGTTAAGACCATCGACGAGATCGCGTTCCAGACCAATCTGCTGGCGCTCAATGCGGCGGTCGAAGCGGCTCGGGCCGGCGACGCGGGTAAGGGTTTCGCCGTGGTTGCCGAAGAGGTTCGTAGCTTGGCGGCCCGCAGCGCCGAGGCGGCCAAGAACACGGCTGACTTAATCGAAGAGTCTGGCAAGAACGCCGAGGGTGGTGTGCGGATTAGCGAGGAAGTTTCCTCGGCCCTCTCGGAAATCGTCGACAGCTCGGAGAAAGTCGGTAGCCTCATTGGCGAGATTGCTGCGGCCTCGAAAGAGCAGGCTTCGGGCATCTCGCAAATCAACGAGGGCGTGGCCCAAATGGACAGCGTGACCCAACGCAATGCGGCGAACGCTGAAGAATCCGCCGCAGCCGCCGAGGAACTCACGGCCCAGGCCCAAGGCTTGACGGCGATGATAAACAACTTCCACATCAGCACCGCCAACAGCCATGCCGCTCCGCTTCAGGCCATGGCGCCACCTCAACAGGCCATGGCGCCACCCGCGTATCAAGGAAACGGTGGCGGTCATCAAGTGGGCAACGGCCAACCGGCTGCGGCCCCCGTAGCGCGACAGGCCCCTCCGGAAGCCGTCATTCCCTTGGACGACTCGGAACTCAAGAGCTTCTAGGCGCGAATGTAGGCGAACATCCGATTGAGAATCGCCGCCGTCTTCGGTACCGTACCCCTACGGTAGCCGGAGGCGGCGGTTTTACCTAATAAGTGAGGAGCGACTCCCTCGTTCTCACCCGCACCTCGACCGGCCGCGTCCACCACCACCTCAAGGTCTCGAAACGATGAGCTTTAAGAAAGGCTTTCGCGCTGTGAAGCGAACGGTAGATCTCGTCCGCATCGCAGCGTCGTCGCGCAAGGTACTTCGGAGCGAAGGCGAAGCAAAGGAGGCGGCGAAACGGGCGCTCGCGAATCTGCTGGCCGATGCCCGCGGCGTGCCCATGAAGGTGGGCCAGTTTCTATCGACGCTACCGGAAAATGAAGCGTTTGAAACGTTGACCGCGAGTGTCGAACCGCGCCCGCTCAGCGAGATGGCTGCCGCGCTGGAGGAACAGCTCGGCGTGCCCCTGGCATCGGTATTCGCTTCTATCGAGGAATCGGAAGCGGCTGCTTCGTTGGGCCAGGTTCATCACGCCACCTTGTTGGATGGTGCCGAAGTGGCTGTAAAAGTGTGCTATCCGGAAATAGGCGACGCCGTGGCCACGGAACTGCGAATCGCGGGCCTCATGCCGGGGGTGGGACCGGGCAAGAAATGGGGATTTGACCTGGATGGATACAAGCGCGCGATTCGGTCGAACATGGAGCGCGAACTCGATTACGCCTCTGAGGCCGAGCGCCAGCGCAGGTATCCAGAGGGCTGCCAAATTGAGGGACTCATCACGCCAAGAGTGTACGCGGAGCATTGCGGCAAAGGTGTGCTGGTCCAAGGCTGGGAGTGGGGCGCGCCGTTAGGCTCGGCGGCTTCGTGGGACGCCGGGGACCGCCGCCGGTTAGGCGAAATCTTGGCCGGAGCGCTGTTCAAGAGCCTGTTCTGCCACGGGGAAGTCCACTGCGATCCGAACCTGGGGAATCTTTTTGTCCGCAAAGACGCCGTTGATCGACCGGAGGTCGTGCTCTTGGACTACGGCTGCATGACCCGCATCGATGAGCGCGCGCAGCTTGCCCTGCTCAAGCTCATCCTGGGTTCGATCGGGAACGACGATACGGATCCCCTGGCCTGCTTTGGCGAGATGGGCTTTGATGTGGAGAAGCTTGCGCCCATCGCGGACATCTTGCCCGCCTTGTGCAAGATTTTGTTTGAGCCGTTTCAGGAATCGGGTCCATTCAGCCCGAAGTATTGGCATGTGTCCGACCGTTCGACGGCGCTCCTGGGCGACTTACGGTGGTGGTTTCGCTCGGCGGGGCCGCCCGAATTATTTCTGCTGATGCGGGGTTTCGCGGGCCTGCTCCAGCATCTCGACATCTTGAAAATTATCATTTCGTGGCGTCAAGTGCTGTTTGACTCTGTCGGTCCAGAGACCATTGCGCGGGCGCGGGCATTTGAACCGGCACCTCCGTCAGGGGCGGATGGGCGGCGTGTGCGGAGTTTCGACACCATCGCAAAATTCCTGAACGTGCGGGTGACGGAGAATGGAGCGCAAGTGGTCCGCGTAACCATGCCGGCCACGCAGATCGTTTACTTGGAAGATCTGATTCCGGAGGATGTTCTGGAAAAGGTGGCGGAATCGGGTATCGACGTGCAGGAAATCAAAGAACAGGCCTGCGCAGCAGGGGTCGCTCCTCGTGAGCTGTTCAAGGTTCAAAACGGTTTACGCGATTACCGCGTCTGGCTGGAGTAGCCGGGTACCCGAGGGGGGGCAATCAGCTTACTTTTCCAATCGTCGACAGGGCCGCTTTACGAAGCAGAGGCAAGAGGGTCTCGGCCACGGCTTCCTTGCGTCGGTAGAGGTCGAGGTCTTCCTTGTCAACCACGTCGACCGCCCCGGCTTCGAGAACCTTGATGCGCATTTCGCTGCCCTTCTTGGCGATGGTCGAGACGATGATGGTGGGCACAGGCTTGTATTGCATAATTTTCTTGAGAAAAGACAGCCCGTCCATGCGCGGCATGATAATGTCTAGACAAAGAACATCGGGGTCCAGATCAAGTATCAATTTGCGCGCTTCGAAGGGATCGGAGGCCTCTCCCACAACCTCAATATCTTTCGAAGCCTCGATACCGGTTCGGATGAGCCGCCGGACCGTAGCCGAGTCGTCGATAATCAGCGTCCGGATCTTGCGCGATCCCAGCCGTGCCTGAGTTTTCGCCCGGGCTTTGGATTCTTCCGACGTTTCAAATGAGCGGCAACTTCTTTCGTTCGTAAAGGTGTCCATAATGATGCGACGGCCCACATCCTGGCCTACATCTTCGTGGATAACCTTAATGCCCTCGCTCTTCATGATGCCCCGCGCCAGGGCGATATTCTTGGCGCCTACGTCGCCGATGCCCGCCGTTCGAGCAGAATTCAGGTGGCCGATGACGTGGCCACCGCCGTAAATCGAAGCGAGCAGATCGCTCGGACGCGCCCCGGCGGCCGAGGCGACTCGGATAAGCGCATAGGTGGAGGAATCTCCGTATTTTCCGGCTGATAAATTGGTGTTGTTGCAGGTGGGAAGGACGAAATGGTTCATGCCTCCGCTTTTGGTTTCGGGGTCATAGAGGCAAACGGCTACACAGGACCCGAGGAGCGTGCTGACTTCAGTGCGCTTCCGGGCAAAGGTTGATTCGCCTGGCAAGAGGAAAACGCGATCCGGATCAGGCATACTCGACGAACTCGCGGGCTCTGCTCAGCTGGTCTACATCTAAGAACAAGATGACTGAGCCATCCCCCATGAGCGCACCGCCCGAGATAGCGTTATAGGTCGTTTCCAGCCCATTAATTTCGTGCAGAACGACTTTCTGCACCCCCAGGACATCGTCAACCTGGAGGCCGAAAATACCGTCCTGAGATTCCACGCTGATAACGATGCCCTTGTTTTGGGCAGCTCCGTTTCCGTTCGTGTCGGTGATGCCTAAGGCGTTTCGCAGGGAGATGAGCGGCACGATTTTGTCGTGCCGGTTGATGCACCGGTTTTCGCCGGGAACGGTCGTGATTTCGTCTTCGTTAACGACCACCGTTTCATGGACTTTGCTCATCGGCAGCACGAAGCTTTGCCCGCCAGACTCGACGAGGAACCCTTGCATGATCTGAGTGGTTACGGACATGGGAAGCGCCAGATTGAAGCTGCTCCCTGCTCCGGTTTCCGTTTTAACAGAAATGGATCCACCCGCCTCTTCAATCATACGCCGGACGACATCCATGCCAACGCCTCGGCCGGACACATCGGTGACAGCTTCGGCCGTGGATACGCCGGAACTGAAGATGAGGTTCACGATGTCGTCGTTCGTCAGTTCCTGTCCGGGCGACAAGAGTTCGAGGGAAACCGCTTTGTTTTTAATGGCGTCAAGATTCAGACCCGCTCCGTCATCCTTGACGGTGAGATGAATATTGTTCTCCCGCTCTTCGACACTAATCACGATAGTGCCTTCCGCGGGTTTTCCTTTGGCAAGCCGATCTTCGGGGTTTTCAACGCCATGGTCCGCCGCGTTTCTCACCATATGGGTCAGCGGAGCGTCGAGCAGATCCATGAGGCTCTTATCCACATCAATTTCGGCGCCGATAATCTCGACTTTGATCTCCTTGCCGGCAGTGGCCGCAATGTCACGCACGAGCCGGGGCACTTTTTGAAGCAGTATATTCATCGATACTTTGCGAATGGACATGATACTGGCTTGTAGCTGATCGGAGAGGCCCGCGAAGGTATCGTTCGCGACGCGGAATGAAGTGAGAAGATCCCAGTCGTTGCTTGACTCTTCGACCCGCTTGTGAAGGTGGCCGAACATATCCCCCACCACCAAGAGTTCGCCGACGAACGCAAGGAAGGTATCGATACTCGCCTCAGGAACCCGCATTGTTTTTTGAGGCTCCGTGGCCGCTTTTTCGGGGGCCTTGGAATCCACAAGTTTCTGCGAAGGCTCGGGGGCTTCGTTTGCTTCGGGCACTTCTTCGTCTTCTTCCTCGACGATCCATAAGTGAAGCCCGTTGAACTCTTCGATTTTCTCGCGGGTGATGTCTTTGAGAAGGTCGTCGTATCCGACGCTGTCCATAAAGGTGACAAAGATGTCGACCATTTCGTCAATTTCGCTCTTGAGCGAGGCGTCCTCGGTGAACTCGGTAAGGCTCCGTAAATGCCCGAGCACCGCGTCGCCGGCTTCGGAGGTGGATTCGCTGATCAACTTCATGATCTCGCGCACGGGCGCTGGCCACACATCGCGGCCATCGGAGGGCGCTTCCTCGACCGCGTCCGCCGCATTGATTGACTCGTTGATGATAGCGAGGGCCGCTTCGATTGCGGCGGCTGTGGACTCGGTATCGGTTGAGACGGTTGCTTTTGCTTCTTCCAATTTCTCGGCGATTTTGGCAAGCATTTGATCCACGCCGCCGCCTTCTCCATGCGCTTGGGCCTTCACCCGCGTGATCAGATCCTCGAAGGCCGCTTCGTCGAGGACTTCCTCCTCGCTCGCCCGGCATCGAAGCAGGATGCTCTTTAGGTTGTCTACCCCTTCCAAAAGGATGTCGATGAGGGGAGCGGAAATAGAGAGCTGCTCTTTGCGCAGGAGATCGAGCAGGGTCTCCATTTCATGGGCGAGGTTCTTAATCTGCATGTACCCGAAGAAGGAGGAGTTTCCCTTGATAGAATGAATCGGGCGGAAGATGCTTTCGATGATGGAAATCTCGCCAGATGATTCTTCAAGCTGGACGAACAATCCGTCCATTTCAGAAAGAAAATCGAGCGATTCATCGACAAATTCAGCCACCAGAGCGGGGTCGATATCGTAGTCCACATTCATTTTGAGCCGCTCCTCCGAGTCGTCAATAGGACGGGCCATAGTCCCCAGGAGCCGCACAGTCGACTGTGTGGAATAACTGGAATTTCAGGCTATGCGGATCCCTTATAAGCAGAAATTATATGTATTTTCCTCACTCGTGTCAACCCCTCATAGGTAGGGCTTGACCCAATACACTACCAGCGCAGGGTCGTTTTCCTTTGTTGGCATTGACTTAGGAGTCAATTATAGGCCACTCTGGTGGACCCACGCCGATCTTCGAGCTATTCT
The DNA here is from genome assembly GCA_029937645.1 of Candidatus Hydrogenedentota bacterium. Lineage (GTDB taxonomy): Bacteria > Hydrogenedentota > Hydrogenedentia > Hydrogenedentales > JAPYPO01. The sequence continues at coordinate 786 of JAPYPO010000115.1, read as the reverse complement.
ACGGGAAGATTCGGCCAAGCGGGATTAACCCTGACGAAGGAACTGGAGAAACTCTGATGAGCGACAATGACCCTCTTCTCTGCACCGTGGAAAATGGTGTGGCCTATTTAACAATGAACCGCCCCGACAAGCTGAATGCGCTGAGCGGCGAAATGTCCTCTTCCGCCATCGAGAGGCTTCTCGGTATTTCGCGAGATCCGGATATCGGGTGTGTCGTGATCACGGGAGAGGGCCGGGCCTTCTGCGCCGGCGGCGATGTGAGCTCGATGGCGAACCGGAACAACGATGCGCCCCCGACGTACGAAGAAAGTATCGATAAACTGCGAGCTGGACAAGAAATGCCTTGGCTGCTGCACAATATCCCGAAGGTCACCATCGCGGCTGTCAACGGCTACGCGATGGGCGCCGGCCTGGGTATCGCGATGTGCTGCGATTTGCGGATCTCTTCGGACAAGGCAAAGTTCGGTACCGCCTACGCGAAGGTGGGATTCGGCGGTGACTATGGGGTGACCTGGAAGCTGACGCATCTGGTCGGCCAGGCGAAGGCGAAGGAAATGATGTTTCTCGCAGACATCATTGAGGCTGAGGAGGCCCTCCGCGTCGGCCTCGTCAACCGTGTTATCCCCCACGACGATTTGATGAGCACCGTCAAGGGAATGGCCGAAACCATCGCGAGCGGCCCTCGGGTGAGCTACCGATGGATGAAGGAAAACATCAATCTGGCAGTACACTCCACGTTCCGCGACAACCTGGATCGCGAAGCGCTCACCCACATCCGCTGTAGCC
>JAPYPO010000697.1 GCA_029937645.1 Candidatus Hydrogenedentota bacterium | reverse complement strand
CGGCGGTGTTATCGATGCCTATGTTCTTATCTTCATTCATCTCGGTACCCGAAAATGTGTACCGTCATGGAAAGTGGGACAGATGGGTTGGTTTAGCTAAGTCATAGAACGGCCCGTTGCCGATAGCAGGTTGGGTTTGGAATAGTGTTCGTGGGCAGACAACAGGAGGATCTGGTCATGGCGAAAGACATCGTGAAGGAAATTCGTCGTTCGACGCGACGTAAATTCAGCGCGGAGGAGAAGATTCGGATCGTATTGGAAGGGCTGCGTGGCGAAATGTCGGTCTCGGAGGTGTGCCGCCGGGAGGGCATTGCGCCAGCGTTGTACTACCGGTGGTCGAAGGGCTTTCTGGATGCGGGAAAGAATGGACTGACGCGGGATACGCAGCGAGACGCCACGACGGGGGAGGTCAAACGGCTCAAGGAAGAGAACGATACGCTCAAGCGCGCCTTGGCGGAATCGATCTTGGACGTTCAGCGATATAAAAAAAGTCTGGGCATGTAGAACGTAGGAGGTATGTTCGCATGCATGCAGACCGAAAACTGAATATCCTGCGTCACGTGGAATCGTGCGGGTTGTCGGTGCGCGACGCCTTGGCCCGTCTCGACGTACCCGTATCGACCTATTACCGATGGCGTGGAAACTTCCGGCGCTTCGGCCTCGAAGGGTTGCGCGATAAGACCGTATCGCGAGGCAAAGGCTGGAATCAATTGTTGCCTGCGGAGCGCGAAACGATTCTAGAGGTCGCGGACGAAATGCCAGACCAGTCCTCGCGCGAAGTGGCCGTTCACATCACGGACCATAAGGGTTTCTCGGTGTCCGAGTCTACGGTGTACCGTTTGTTAAAGCGGATGAACCTGGTGAAACCGCGGGAAGTGAAGACGTTCCCCGCAGGCCCCGAGTACACGGTGAAGACGCGACGCCCAAACCAGCAATGGCAGACGGACGCGACGTATATCCTGGTGAAGAACTGGGGTTGGTACTACCTCATCTCAGTGCTCGATGACTTCAGCCGTCGCATTCTCGCCTGGAGGCTTCAGTCCTGGCAGACGGCCGACGCCTTCAGTGAAGTCATCGAACTTGCCTGTGAGGAAAGCGGGATGAACGACGTGCCAGTGCACCATCGGGCGCGCCTGGTGACGGACAACGGTCCGGCGCTCATCTCCAAACCCTTTGGCGAGTATTTGGAAACGAAGGGATTGGGCCATATCCTCGCGTCACCCTATCATCCGCAGACCAACGGCAAGATCGAACGCTACCATCGTTCATTGAAGGAGCGTATTCACCTGGTCGTATGGGAAACGCCGGACGAAGTGGAACGGGAGATAGAACGGTTCATCACGTACTACAACACCCGGCGGTATCACGAAGCCTTGGGCAACGTCACACCCGACGACGTGTATTATGGCCGGAAAGAATCCATCCTGCGGCGCCGCGCGCTACTGAAAGCGGAAACCTTGGAACGACGAAGGACAACGAACATGCAGAACACATGGAACCATGTGGGACAACCATGAAGACCGATGGTCTATACTGGATGACGCCGGAAGAAACGGAGACGGGCTATGCTGGCGAGCAACCCGTCAAGGGATATTCCGGTCAGGCTCATCAGACGATGAGGCTCGTCCTAACGGACAAGTGGCGGGGCGTGCACTACGACGCCTCGCCTCCCCGAAAACGCTCATCGGATGATAGCCCTGTCATGCCTAAAAAACGCAATCAAGACATCAACAATCAAACGAGGAGCCCTCGAACACGAGTCCCAAAACCCTCACTTAGATAAACCAACAATTGTTCCCATTTTGGCTGAAGATGTACAGTTCGAGGCGTGTTCGGCAACCTACATCGCGTGGTCATTTTCAAGGACGATGCGAAGACGGCATCGAAGATCATCCCATTCAGTTCGTGGGACAGCATGAACCCGGAAGACCTCTGGGAGTTTCTTGAGC
>JAPYPO010000696.1 GCA_029937645.1 Candidatus Hydrogenedentota bacterium | reverse complement strand
CTCTATTACTTCTACGACAAGACGCAGGAGGATATCGCCGTGATTCTCGACCTTTCCCAGTCGACGGTGAGCCGACACCTTTTCGGCACCGTTCGCCACGGCAAGAAGGTTGGCGGGGCGATCCCGAAATTGAAGAAGGTGATTTCAAAGGCGAATAACCCTGAAATCGACGCGGCATTAGGCACGTTGAGGGGAAAGCTGGCCGAAGCCGTGTGAGCTGATTCGAGCGACGCGACGTAATACTTACTATGGCTGCCTCCGGGATTTTCTGGGAGGCAGCCATTTTCATGCAATGCAGTCATAGCAACTACGGGGCAGTCACAGCAACTTCGGGCACTCCATAAGGGAACTATCGACCCACGGATGGCATTACGAGAACAAGATATCGTTATTCGCACGAGCAACTTGCGCAGATTAAGGCGTTATGCTAGACTTCAGTTGTGTTAAGAGCAGCGGGAAGCGCAACCTACTGGCGACGTATGTGATAGGTAGGATACGCGACAGGTAATATGTTGACACACGCGTCGGTAGTGGGTTAAACTACGCTTAACGATAACATCGACAGGTTAGGTCATTGCCCGTCGAGAGATGTTTGGGTAAGCTATTTCGTGCTTTTGCACGGATTTCTGGTACAGGAAAGCGGAAGGAGTGGACCGTATGAAAAAAGTCATCGTTGGGGCGATGATCCTAGCAATGGTTAGCGCCAGTGGCGTTGCAGTTGCGGGATCGTTTGTCGAAGATACGAAAGTGCGTTCATGGGACGATTTGTCTTGGTGGGCGCAGAGTGGGTCCACGCCGGACCCCGTGAAAGATTCGCACCGCTCCGGCTACTGGTGGTGGCCGACGGAGCCCGCATCCAATTCGGGCGACAGCGAACTCTGGGGCAACCGTGGCGTCGTGTACAGCATGTACTCGCCCGCGCCTCCGCCTCCGCCGCCGTCGGCTAAACCGCCAGTGGGCACGCAGAAAGCTACAACTCGAACGATCCCGGTACTCAACAACATCCTCTTCGATTTCGACAAGTCTACGTTGAAAGCGGAAGGCAAGACCGAAGTCAACCGGGTAGTTGGCATGCTGAAAGAGAATCCGGGCGACTCCGTCGTCATCCAAGGTCACACCTGCAACGTGGGTGCAGAGAACTACAACATGAGCCTTGGCAAACGCCGGGCAGATGCTATCCGTAGTTACATGACCCAATCCGGTATCGCTGGGAGCCGCGTCATGGCAGTCAGCAAGGGCGAGTCCGAACCTGCCGTGTCGAACGACACCGCTGCGAACCGTCGCCTGAACCGCCGCGGAGTGTTCAAGTACGCGATTAAGTAAAGCGGCCCACAGTCCATACAATAAGTTGAATTGCCCCGGCGCTTTGGTTCCGGGGCAATTTTTTTCTTGCGGAAATCCATAATGCAGCACGGGTGACGCCACACCCCCCGTTTCCATGGGGGGCCGTGGGAACGAGAAAACGAAGCGCCCAGGACGCCCCGGCATCGTTGCCGGCTAGAAACTCGATGATCCAAGAAAATGCCCTACAACCGTTGGTCGATCAATTCCTTGAGGCCGCCGTCTTTGAGTCGGGCCTCGCGGAGACCACGCTCTCCGCCTACGCAACGGACCTGTCACGCTACGTCGAGTCGATGGGCGAAAGCGGCGTCGTCCACATCGGCGACGTGCTGCGTGAGGATGTGTGGGACCATCTAATCCGGTTGCGCAAGGACGGGCTTTCCGCGCGTTCCATTGCGCGCCACATGAGCGCCATTCGCCGCTTCCACCGATTCCTCGAAGACGAAGGTCTAACCAGCAGCAATCCGGTGGAAGATTTGGATTCCCCCCGCTTAACGCGATCGCTCCCCGGAAGCCTCCGACTCGAAGAAGTCGATGCCCTGTTGGAGGCTTTTGATTTTTCAACTCCGGCAGGCATTCGGGATGGGGCGGTCCTGGAAATCCTGTACT
>JAPYPO010000114.1 GCA_029937645.1 Candidatus Hydrogenedentota bacterium | reverse complement strand
AAACGATGCCGGCGGATCTCAAGATGACTCTTCCAAATGGGAAATCCGGGATTAGACACGAAGGATGCGAAGCCTCGCAAATGTGCATAAAACAGCGCATCTTTGATACATTTGGTTTCGTAGATACGTTTTGTTCCCACGCAAGATCCACTTTCCCGTCCCAAATTCAGGGACGGCGCGAAATTCATCGGAGATACCACACGTGAAGAGTGACGAGATTCGGGCTTGCTTCTTGGAGTTTTTCGAGGCCCGCGGACATACCATCGAGCGCAGCGATTTGGTTGTGCCGAGCAACGACCCCACGCTCTTATTTACGAGCGCGGGCATGGTGCAGTTCAAACCGTATTACACGGGCGAAGCGCCGTTGCCGTACCGGCGTGCCGCGACGTCGCAGAAGTGTCTGCGTGCAGGAGGGAAGGCGAACGATCTGGACGAGGTCGGCAAGACATCGCGGCATATGACCTTCTTCGAGATGCTGGGCAATTTTTCGTTCGGAGATTATTTCAAGCAAGAGGCCATCGCCTTTGCCTGGGAATTTTGCTCGGATTACGCCAAGCTGAACCTTGACGATATCTGGGTCTCGGTGTATGAAGACGACGACGAGTCGTATGCGATCTGGGAAAAGGAGATTGGCATTGCGCCTCACAAGATCTCGCGTCTTGGGGCGAAGGATAATTTTTGGGGTCCCGCCGGCGATACGGGCGCGTGTGGCCCGTGCTCGGAGTTGCACATTGATCGCGGCGAGGCCGTCGGGTGTGGGCGTCCGGAATGCGGTCCCGGCTGCGAGGAGTGCGAGCGCTTTCTCGAATTTTGGAATCTCGTTTTTCCCCAGTTCGATCAACAGGCCGACGGGTCGCGCCCTCCGCTGGTCAACCGGGGCATCGACACCGGCATGGGCCTCGAGCGGCTCGCCACGATCCTTCAGGGCAAGGAAACCGTCTTCGATGTGGATCACATCTTCCCGATAATTCAGACTACCGAGGGACTCAGCCAAAAGTCATACGCCGATAACCCGACTCCGTTTCGCGTGATCGCGGATCACGCCCGCGCCGTCAGTTTCTTGATCGCCGATGGGGTGCTTCCCTCGAACGAGGGGCGCGGGTATGTGGAACGGCGTCTGCTTCGCCGCGCGGCGCGATTCGGAAGGGAGCTGGGCCTGGAGAAACCGTTTTTGCATGAAGTCTCCGATACGGTTGTAGAGATGATGGGCCGACAGTATCCCGAATTGCTTGAGAAACGGGTGCAGATTCAGAAGATCATCCAGACGGAGGAAGAGCGTTTCGCCAGTACCCTCGTGCGGGGGATGGATATTCTCGAAGAGACCTTCGAAACGATGAAGACGCAGGGCCGCGAGACGGTTCCTGGCGAAGATCTTTTTCGGTTGCACGATACCTACGGGTTTCCCCTCGACCTGGCTACGGATATCTCCGAGGATCGCGGGTACACCGTTGATCGCGAAGGCTTCGAGGCGGCGATGGACGGGCAGCGAAAGAAGGCGCGTAGCGCTTGGACTGGAAGCGGCGAGGAAGCGCTTTCGCCTGTTTACCGCACGTTGCTGGAGGAACTGGGCGCCACGGAATTCGTCGGTTACGAGGAGGTGACTGCGGATTCAGTCATCCGCGCCATCGTGCGGGACGGCAAGTCGATTGAGCAGTTGCGTGAAGGCGAAGAAGGCGAAATCGTTCTCGACACGACCCCCTTCTATTCCGAATCGGGCGGGCAAGTGGGCGACTCGGGCGTACTCGACGGTGTGGCGGGGAACGCCCACGTTTCAGGCACAAAATCTTATTTGAAAGGACTGCCACTCCATCATGCGCACGCTACCGGCGGCGTATTGAAGGTGGGCGACAAGGTAAGCGCTCAGGTGGCCGACGTAAACCGCCTTTCAATCATGAATCACCATACCGCTACGCACCTCCTCCAAGCGGCGCTGCAAGAGACGCTTGGCGATCACGTTCATCAGGCGGGCTCGCTCGTCGCGCCCGACCGGCTGCGCTTCGACTTCACGCATTTCGAGTCCATCGGGCCGGAGCGACTACAAGATATCGAGCGGCTTGTGAATCAGTACATTCGCACGGACACCACCGTCACCATTGAGGAGCGAAGCCTCGACGAGGCGCGTGCCGCCGGCGCGATGGCTCTCTTCGGAGAGAAGTATGGCGACGTCGTGCGCGTGGTGAGTGTCGGCGATATCAGTATGGAGTTGTGCGGCGGAACGCACGTTTCGGAAACGGGCGTCATCGGCTACTTCAAGATAGTGTCGGAGTCGGCGATTTCCTCTGGTGTGCGCCGCATCGAAGCGGTCTGCGGAGAGCCGTGTGTCGATACGCTGCAAGCGAGAGACCGCACGCTGCAGGGCATCGGGCAGGTCTTGGGCGCGCCGGTCGACGAAATCGAATCCAGGGTTCAGGCGGTGCTTGAGGAGAATAAACGCCTGGCGCGCGAGGTGGCCAAGTGGAAGCAAGCCGCAGCGGTCGGCGGTTCGGTCGACTACATGTCGAGCGTTCAGGATGTTGAGGGGATAAAATTGCTGGCGGTAGCCGTGGATGGACAAGACGCGTCGGGTTTGCGCGTGGTCATAGATTCGTTGCGCGAGAAACTTCCCTCCGGCATCGTCATCCTCGGCGCCGATACCGATGGGAAGGCTATCTTATGCGTGGCCGTTTCCAAAGATTTGGTCGGCTCCGTGAAGGCGGGCGATATCGTCAAGGAGCTCGCCCCTATGGTGGGCGGCGGCGGCGGCGGACGCCCCGACATGGCGCAAGCAGGCGGCAAACACGGCGACAAGGTGCCGGAGGCTATCGCCAAGGCGGGCGAAGTCGTGAAGAAACTTCTAGGGTAAGCGTTCAGGTGGATCAAAGATCGATGCTCATGTTTTCTTATATCTTCAAAAGTATTGAGAAGGGGAGGGCGGGCATCTTGCCCGCTATTTTCCGCGGGCGAGACGCCCGCCCTCCCTTGTGTTTTCGGCGCGATTCACGGGTGTTGATATGGCGCTTGAAGGCAGAGTAGTGGGGCTTGACGTGGGCGACGTTCGCACGGGCGTTGCCGTCAGCGATCCCTTCCGTATCGTGGCTACGCCGCGCGTCGTGGTGGATACCTCCTCGTCTCAGGTGGGCGCACAGGCGATTGCCGAAATCGTTCGCGAGGAAGAGGCCGCGCTCATCGTCGTGGGTATGCCCTTGAATCGGGAAGGGAAGCGCGGGCACCAAGCCGAGAAGGTCCAAGCGTTTATCGACGTGCTCGCTGAATTGGTGGAGGCGGAAATTGTTTTCCAAGACGAGCGCTTCTCCACGGCCATCGTTCAGCGGGCCATGAGCGACGCGGGGGTCAAGTCTAAGAAGCGCAAGAAAATCGTCGACAAACTCGCGGCCCAGCAAATCTTACAGGCCTATCTCGACCGCAAAGCCTTCGAGGCAAAGCAGCAATCATGAGCACCGACGCCTCGCCTCCCAGGCGTTCACGACGGCGCGCAATACGTATTTTCTTTCGGGTCATTTTTTTCGGCGTGGTGGTGACGATCTTGCTGGTCGTGGCTGCCGTTTTTGGAGCCTTTCTCGTCTACGATCACATTACGCAGCCGCGTCCCGGCGGCGCACGCGTACCCTTTACCGTACCCGAAGGGGCGACCGCCCAGCAGATAGGGCGACGGCTTGCGGACGACGGTTTCATCGAACATGAACTATTCTTTCGAATGGCCATTCGTATCGATGGCACGGCGCCGTCGATCATGCGCGGGGCCTATTTACTTCCGGAGGACGTGTCCGCCACACAACTGCTTCACCTCTTGGTCGCTGGGCCCAACGCGAATACGGACGTTGCCGTGTTGCCGGAGCTTCGGGTTACGATTCCCGAAGGCCTCACCATCGCGCAGATGGCTAGCCGCACGGACGACGCGGAGGCCTTCCTCATCGCTGCGGCCAATCCTGCGCTGATCGAACGGCTCGGAATCGGGGTTGATTCGCTCGAAGGTTTTCTCATGCCGAACACCTATTTCTTTTCCGAGCCTCCAGCGCAACCCGAACTGGTAGACCGGATGATCGAGCAATTCGAAAAAGAGTTCGCTTTACTTGCCAAGGAGTACGGCGAGATATCCGGCGCGGAAAAGCTTCGCTTTGTCACCGTGGCCTCGCTCGTCGAGGAAGAAGCGCGAATCGACAAAGAGCGGCCCGTGGTCGCCGCGGTTATCTACAACCGCTTGGAAAAGAACATGCCCCTGGAAATGGATTCCACCTTACAGTTTGCGCTCGGGAAATACGGCGAACGCCTCTTGAACGAGGATAAGGAAGTCGATTCCCCGTACAACACCTACAAGAACCGTGGATTGCCGCCCGGCCCGATCTCCAATCCAGGGGTCGCCAGCATCCGCGCGGCGCTGTGGCCTGCCAAAAACGATTTCATCTTCTTCGTGTCGAACGCCGATGGCAAGACACACACCTTCACGTCAAACTTGCGCGATCACAATCGCGCCGTGGCGCGATTTCGAAAAGAGATTCGCGAGCAACGGCGCGAGGAGCGGCGCTGATACGTTCTGGATTCAGGACGGGTAGTTAACTGGTTTTTTGTTTACGCGCGTAATTCGCGAGTTAGCGAGTCTCGCCCGGTTTCATGAATTCGGCGTCCACCCCATGAAGCTCAAGCCACTTCTGGATTTGCTCGCTCATCCTTTTGTCGTGAAACGCGAACCATTCATCTCGGAGCGAGCCCATTTCCGCCAGGGCGTCCTTGAAATTTCTGAACGGTTTTTTCCACGAGAGGGCTTTCTCAAGAACTCGCTTCTCTTTCCCATCAGGCAGGGAGTCAACAAAGTCCTCCATGATCCCAAAAGCCTCACTTGAGGGCATGGTTTCGACGGCTAAGAACCGATCCGGGTTTTCGTCGAGCATCTCCTCGAAGCTTTCGTTGTCGTGCAAATATCCGTCCGCGAGCCTCTCGATTTCCCCCGTCTCCCGGTCAAGGAAATAGGAGGCGAGTCCATTGTGATCCTCCATGACCATCGCCAAGAAATCTTTATCGATTTTTATGGTCGCCATTACTTTTTCTCCAGGCGGTAAAGGCATTTTGAGCCATTGTGGAAATGTGGAGAGTCCGCAATCTGTAAAGTTTTATTCGTTTGCCAATGTTTGCCACCGGCTATCCTTAACCCCTATGCGACAGAGTAACCCGGATACTGCTTACAGCGGCAGCACGTACCAGTATATCGAGATAAAGTGGCAGGCAGTCCCGGTCATGACGAACAGGTGCCAGATGGCGTGGTTGTGGCGGAGGGATTCCCAGCAGTAAAAAATCACGCCGAAAGTGTAGGCGAGGCCGCCGGCGACGAGCCAAAATAAGCCGGCAGGAGGCAGCGCAGCGACGACGGGCTTAATCGCGATGATCGCAAGCCATCCCATTCCGATGTAGACGCCTACCGACAAGGCGGGCAGTTTATTCACAAAGAAAATCTTCAACGTCACCCCGCAAAGCGCCATTCCCCACACCACGCCAAACAGGGACCACCCCCAACCGCCGCCGAGGCCCACCAGCGTGAAGGGCGTGTAGGTTCCCGCGATGAGCAGGTAGATGGAGGCGTGATCGAATATCCGGAGCCAGTGTTTCCAGCGAGGGTCGCGCACGGAGTGGTACCACGTTGACGCGCTGTACAGGAGCACCATGCTCGCACCGAATACGCTGACGCTCACGATGCGGTAAGTGCCACCGATGGCGCTCGCATTGATCACAAGCATGCACAGCGCCGCGACGCTCAACACGGCCCCGAGGCCATGCGTCAGCGCGTTGGCCCGTTCGGCTGATGCACTATACCGTGCGGTCAGTTCGTTAGACATGAAACTAAACTCCGTTGAAATGTCTCGATTTCATCTGTTCAATGCGCACACAAATATGCGACCCGATGAACGGATGACTTTCTCTCTCACCCCTATTATACCTCCGAGGGGGTAAGAAAGTTTCATCCAGGACGAAATTGGCCAGGGTCGCCACCTGCGAATCGGAACTCGCTTCGCGGGAAATTGGGCTAAGAACAGAGGCGAGGGCCGAGTGTCACCCAATTGAATCTGATCGTGACAGGAGGCGTAGCCGCTCCCTACAATTCGAGGCTGTACGTGCAGAAGAAATCGTCGCGTTCGAACCCGAGGGATTCGTAGAGGGCGTGGGAGGGCTTGTTGTCGGCGCCGGTCTCGAGGGATAGCTGCCTCGCGCCCGTCACGGATGCCAAGTTCTTCGCTTTCTCTACGAGCGCCTGGGCAACGCCTCGTCTTCTTGCGGACTCCGCGACATATAAATCGTTTAGAATCCAAATGGATGATGCGAGGATGGAGTTGAAGGAGGGATACAAAATGGCGAAGCCCAAGGCTTTGTCTTTTCCGTCCAGATGCTCGATGGCGGCGAATACGACGGTGTCCCGCACCCCGACACGCTCTGCTAGAAACTGCCGGGACCGCTCCAGATTCGGCTCACGGTCATAAAAAATGCGATAGGCGTCGAAAAGTGGGGCGATCAGATCGACGTGCAGGTTATAGGCCTGAATGACTTCGAAGGTGTTTCCGTCGCTGCTCATCCTAACTCTCCTTAGCTTTAACCCTATTTTGGCACAATAACACCAGGTTTGCACATTTTTCTCGTTTCGATTCCCGCTGTCTTCAGGGCTGCGATCAAGCATTTTTCCGTTCGTAGACGGGCCCTATATAAAAAACCACCGGCCTAGGAAAATTAGGTGAAAGGCAAATCCAGCGATTGCTCCAAGTTGCCCGGTATGGGTTCGTATGGTATCCTTTCTTCGGCTACACCGCCATCAGGAGCAATTGCGTATATGACCAGAGCGGTATACTCAACCACATTTTCGAGCACACCGGAAGCGGTCATGGAGGCCCTTTCCGGCGCCTTAAACGCACTGGTGAGCGATGGCTGGTTTTCGCAGAACCAATCGTTTTCCGTGCGCCTGTGTCTTGAAGAAGCGCTGGTAAACGCTGTGGAACACGGCAACAGCAACCGCCCCGATCTTTCGGTTCACCTCGACATTGTCGAAGAGGACGACCGATGCGTGATTCGGGTGCGGGACGAAGGGGACGGTTTCGATCCAGGGGAAGTGGAAATGCCCGACTGTGAGACTCTGGGCGGGCGGGGCGTTTGCCTGATCAAACATTATATGGAAGATGTCCATTTCGACGGCGATAAGAAGTGCCTTGAAATGCGGTTTACCCGGAATACTTTTGCTTGCGAGGTTTAGCCCAGTCATGACGACCAACAATGCACCGCAACTTACCTTTACCGATCATGGCGATATCACGGTGGGGACAATTAGCGAAGCCAATATGCTCGACGCGATGAACGTGACCGAGTTTGGCAATGAGGTACTCAATTTTTTGAAGGGGAAACAGGGGATACACCTGCTGTTGAACTTCGAAAATGTGGATTACATGTCGAGCGCGGCGCTCACCGAATTGCTGCGTATTAACGAAAACCTCAACAAGGCCAATGGAAGCGTCCGCTTGACAGGCCTGACGACTGACATTCGCAAAGTCTTTCAAATCACCAACCTTGAAAAGCTCTTCGTGATCCACGACGACGATGTGCTGGATCAAGCCGTTAGCCGCTTTGAACGGGCCCTCTCCATCGCGGCCGAGGACGATGCCTGGTCGGCGGACTAGCCGCGTATGGCGCTACATTTTCGGACCCGCCTCAGACTAGCGATCGGTTTCCTGGTATTCATTACCGTTGCCGCGATGACGGTGTCGGTCGCGATTATATTGGCGCGCGACCTGGTGCGCCAATATCAGTATATGGGCGCGACACTCACCCAGCTCGCCAACCGCAACATCGAGTACGGCCTTTCCCTGCCTACCCTGGCTCATCAGCGGATCCAGCGGCAAATGGTCATCCAAGCGAATTCGGTCGCCGAATTGGTGGCGGTGGCCGAGAGCAACGACAGCATCACGCGTGAGGATCTGTCGGAGATGCTTGAGCGGATCGTGGCGGGCGCGGGCGCAATGAATTCGTTGTCATTTTTCGATGAAATCTCGGTGACGGATGAACACGGCCGCTTGATCGCGAGCACGGAAGGCCCGGGTCACACTATCGAAACGGGCGAAGCGGATGTAGAGAACATGCCGAGCTTTCTCGGTCTGCTCGAACCAGGCGCTGGGTCGATAAGCCACGCGTACCAGCCTCGGCAACTGGACGGGAAACACTATATCTACGTGGGCGTCACGGGCGTGGATAAGCCCCGAATCATCCAGGTGGGCATCGGCGATGAAAGTATCCAGGGTCACATCGAGGACATCGATGTGCAAGACATGCTCGAACGCTTCCACTTGGAAAGCTTCCGGCGGATCATGATTATAACGGAGGATGGCCGCTTGACCGCTAGGGTCGAGCCGCCCGGTGAAGACGAGGAAAATGCCTCGCTTCGAGACCGCGTAATAGAGTTGGGGAAGAATTACCTGGCAAGCGGAAACCCGCAGCCCTTGCTCATGTCCATCAAGACCACCGGTGGCGCATTTTACGATGTTGACTTCGGCGTATTCACACGCATGGTTGCGCACCCCACGCGACCGCCTTCGGCTCTGTTTATTCAACACAACACCTCCGCCGGTTTCTCCCATATCGTGGACCGCGTGGTGCTGGTCGTGGCCATTGGCAGCGTCATGATTCTCTTGGGGATTCTGGTTGGCATGTTTATGAGCCACGGCTTGTCGAAGCCGTTGCTTGCCCTGTCGAAAGGGGCGCGCGAATTTGGCCGGGGCAATCTGAATTACCGGATCTACCTGAAGCGAAAAGACGAATTTCAGGGATTGGCGCAGGGCTACAACACGATGGCCATTTCGCTCCAGGAATATATGCACGAGCTGGAACAGGAATCCGCTCAACGGGAACGGCTCGAATCGGAAGTGCGCATCGCGTCGGATGTGCAACGCGCGCTGCTGCCCGAACACGCGCCGGTGCTCGAAGGGCTGTCCGTGACGGGGTGGAGCCAGCCCAGCCGCGAGGTGGGCGGCGACTTCTATGATTTCATTGACCTCGGCGACGGAAAGATAGGCGTCGCGCTGGGCGACGCGACGGGCAAGGGGATGTCGGCGGCGCTGATGACCACGGAGTGCGCGAGCATTCTGCGAACGTTCGCGAGAGATATTTCTCAGCCGCGGGAGTTGCTGGCGCGCACGAACGCGGAATTTTTTCGGCAAATCGGACACACGCATAAGTTCGTGACGTTAAGCTACATCGTATACGACAAGGCTACGGGAAAGGCTACCTACGCCTCGGCCGGACACCCCGCGCCGATTCTCGTTCATAGCGCGACGGGCCAGACGGAGCGTTTGACCTGCGAAGGAAGTTTTCCCCTGGGCATCGACGGCAACGCCACCTATAAAGAATACGAAGTTACGTTGGAGCCCGGCGACGTGATAGTCACGTATAGCGACGGGTTCACGGACGCGCAAAATCACGATGCGGAACTCTTCGGGGAAGAGCGCATCGTAACGCTTCTTGAGAGCGTGGTGGGTCAGCCGGTGACGGCTATCGCGCGGGCGCTACGGGAAAGCACCGAGCGCTTCATGAATGGCAAAGAGGCCTTCGACGACATGACCGTAGTCGCGGTGGGCTACCGAATGGAGAACGGCGACGAGCGATAATTTTGGATAGTTCCAGAATCAATAGGGCCGAAGCCAAGCAGTAATCACGCAAGGGCGCAAGGGCGCAAAAAACTCCGGCTGAAGGTATGTCTACTCTTCAAGTCAAGAGCCTCTTTGCGGCTTAGCAACTTTGCGTGACACGCATCGGTTGCGGCTACGCCACGCTAAGTGTACTCGTGTCCATTCGTAGTTCCGTGTGATTCTATAAACGGCGATTCTATTTGTGATACGAGCCACCCCTTCACCGGAGGCCGGGCAGCGGCATTTCTTTGCTGTCTTCTTCTCTCGCCCTCTCAAAGGCAGCCACGGGTTCACGCGTCCGCACCTGTTCCAGCCAGAACACACCGTCATAAGGATGGCTGTTGCCACGGGTTCCCGCGAAATCCATATCGCCATCGCCGTCAAAATCGCGGGCGACAAACTTGTCGAACATGCCACGGACCCGGCGGGATATGTCATGCCGCGTCCAGCCCTTACTGGCGTCCCCAGGGTTTTCAAACCAACCCAGCCGCCCGAGGCCGTCGTCGCGGGTGACGTCGCCATCCTTGTCGCGCCGACCCCGGCTGTAGCTGCCGCAGATGACATCGAGGCTGCCGTCGCCGTTGACATCGGCCAGCGCGATACCCGTCATCGAATCCGGCCCGAAGGTTCCAATGCGGTGAAGTTTCCACGCGCCGCTGGGCGACGCGGGTTGCTCGATCCACCCGAGGCCACCCGTCACCCCAAGTACGATGTCGAGGCGACCATCATTGTTTAAGTCCGCGTAGTCCATGTTGAAGCCCGCGCCGCGTCCGCCGTCGATGTCGATAGCGTGTTCCGTGAAATCGAAGCCGGACCCTCC
>JAPYPO010000113.1 GCA_029937645.1 Candidatus Hydrogenedentota bacterium | reverse complement strand
GGGATACATACTCACACCGAACGTGGACCATGTATGCATGTTTCAGCACTCCGAACCGTTGCGCAACGCGTACCACAAGGGATTTCTAGTGCTCGCCGACGGAGTCCCAATCATTTGGGCGAGCAAGCTCCTGGGAAAACCCGTTCGCCAGAAGATCAGCGGCTCGGACCTGGTGTATTGGCTTGCGGAATACGCTGCCGAGAAAGGCTATTCGATTTTTTTCTTTGGGGCCGAAGATGGCATCGCGCAGCGGGCAAGCGAAGTCTTGAGTGAGCGCTATCCAGGTCTCCGGGTGGCCGGCGTCTATTCCCCCCCGATGGGATTCTATAAAGATCCTGAGTTGGCCGAGGAGTCTGTACGCATCGTGCGGGAGTCGGGCGCTGACATTTGCTATGTGGCGCTCGGGGCCCCTTTGCAGGACCTGTGGAATTATGAAAATCATCATGAGACCGGGGTTCCGGTCAGTATCGGTATCGGCGCTTCCTTGGATTTCATCGCGGGCAAGGTCAAGCGGGCTCCTCTCTGGATGCAAAAGAGTGGACTCGAGTGGACCTGGCGCACGGCCACTGATCCCCGCCGTTTGGCTAAACGCTATATGCAGGACATTCTTCAATTTTTCCCGCTGCTTGCGAAAGAGTTTTTTCGGTCAAGGCGTTAACCCGTATGAATTTAGCCCCGACTGCATGATACTCTGGCAACGCGAGTAGCCCGGTGAGATAACCGGGCTAGCCCCCCACAAGGGATATAGTAATCCATGCAAAAAACAGATTCTCCCAATCGATACGTGCTGATCGTCCCCGTTCGTGACGAGGAAGATTTCCTTCAGAACAGCCTCGATTGTTTTGTGGCACAGACGATTTTGCCGGTTCGCTGTGTGATCGTGGACGATGGTTCTTCGGACGCTACCGGTGCAACAGCGGATCGCGCGGCGGAGAATTATGATTGGATAACGGTGGTTCACCGAGCCGATCGCGGGGAGCGAAAAGTTGGGGGCGGGGTTGTGGACGCCTTCTATAGTGGGTACGACACGCTCGGCGATGTGGAGTACGATTACGTGTGCAAGATTGACGGCGATGTCACCTTCGGACCCACCTACTTCGCCTTGCTCATGGAAAAATTTGACGCGGACGAACGATTGGGCGGGGCGAGCGGAAAGGTGTGGAATCCCGTAGAAGGTGGATTGAAGGAAGAGCGCATTAACGATGAAATGGTGTCCGGTGCGCTGAACTTCTGGCGCAGACAGTGCTGGCAGGATACGGGCGGCTACGTACGCGAGGTGATGTGGGATGGCATCATGTACCACCGGGCGCGAATGTCGAACTGGAAGACCCATAGTTTTCGCGATGAGGGTCTCAACATTATTCACCATCGACTGATGGGCTCGTCGTATAAGTCGATATATCACGGCAGGCTGCGGTGGGGCCGCGGCCAGTGGTTCATGGGCGCTCACCCGCTCTACATCATCGCGAGCGGCGTATTTCGCATGCAGGAACGTCCGTATGTAATCGGGGGATTCTTGATCGTGTGTGGGTATATCCTTGCAGGTCTGCGCCGCATGCCACAGTACGGCGATCGGGAGTTTCGTCAGAGCCTCCACCGCTGGCAACTCAAGCGTTTGGGCCTCGGCTGGCTGACCGCGACGGGGCCATCGGCGGGGGAGGGGTGAACGCAGAGGATGGCGTGCACTGAAGGAGAGGCCTCTTTTCGGTTCGCCGTTATCGTCGTGAACTACAGGACGGCGGACATGGTTCGAGACTGTCTCGCTTCGCTTGAGACGGAAATTGATCCGGATCAGGATGTGGTCGTCGTGGTCGACAACGCGTCCGGAGATGATTCGCTGGAACGTCTGGTCAAGACTGTCGAGGCCAACGAGTGGGGCGGCTGGGTGCGCCTCGTCGCCTCCGAACACAATGGTGGATTTTCGGCCGGAAACAATGCGGGCATTCAATCCGTCGAAGCCGCGTTCTACTTTTTACTCAATAGCGACACGATTATAAGGCCCGGCGCCATTAAATCATTGCTCGACGGGCTTCAGGAAAATCCCGACGCTGGGCTCATCGGGCCTCGCCTCGAATACCTGGATGAATCACCTCAAGTCAGCGCGTTTCGGTTTCCCTCTCCTGTTAGCGAATTTATTCGAGGGGCAGAGATCGGTCTGATTACCCGTCTCCTGCATCGCTACAATGTACCGCTCGGACTCCCCGAGACGCCGCTTCCTTGCTCGTGGGCAAGTTTCGCCGCTATGGTGATTCGAGCGGAAGTGATTAAGGCCGTAGGCCCGATGGACGAAGGGTACTTCATGTATTTTGAGGACATTGACTACTGCCGGTGCGCTCAAAACGAGGGCTGGAAGGTTTTGTATTGGCCGATGGCGCACGTGGTTCACCTGCGGGGCGGCACGAGCCCGGTCAAGCAGTTGGCAGCAGCGAAGAAGCGGCGGCCACGGTACTATTATCAGGCACGGACGCGGTATTTCACGAAGTTCTACGGGCGCGCGGGGTTGTGGCTGGCAAACGCACTGTGGACGGCCGGTCTCTTGATTGCCTATCCTCGGCAATGGATAAAGCCGAGACCGACCAACCTGTGTCAGGGAGAGATTCTTGATGTCTGGACGGACGCATTCCGGGGCCGTAAACGGCAGTCGGACGCAGGCGTGCATGAGTCGCGCTCATGAAATTGCCGGATTTTATCATTGTGGGCGCCATGAAATGCGCAACGAGCACGCTGCACGAGCAGTTGGCCCGGCAGCCCGGCATTGTGATGAGCGAGCCGAAGGAACCTTATTTTTTTAGCAACGATGAGGTGTATGAAAAAGGCCTGGATTGGTACGCTGAGCTGTTTGCGGAGGCAGGCCCGGGAGACCTGTGCGGCGAGTCGAGCACGCACTACACTAAGCTCCCTACGTATCCGAAGACGGTGGAGCGCATGCGCAAGCATGTGCCGGGAGCGAAGCTCATTTATGTCATGCGCCACCCCATTGACCGGCTGGTGTCTCAGTACCTGCATGAGTGGCGGATGAAATTCGTTGCCGAGCCGATTGAAGCGGCGGTGCGCATTCACTCGATCTTGAGTGACTACAGTCTCTACGCGATGCAATTGGAACCGCTCTTGGATACCTACGGACGCGCGAATGTGTTGCCGGTTTTTTTTGATCGGCTTCATGCAGAGCCGCAGGCGGAGTTGGAGCGGGTCGCGGCATTTATCGGTTACGAGGGAACGCCACGCTGGGATTTTGACATGGCGACGCAGAATGTTGCGAGCGAGAGTATGAAGACAAGTTGGATTCGAGACGCTATCGTGTTTGCGCCGGGGCTGAGTCCCCTTCGCCGGAGGCTCATTCCGAAATCCTTGAGAAATCGAGTGAAAAAATTCTGGCAGATGCGTGAGAAGCCCCAGTTGCCAGAGGCGGAGGAGACGCGTTTGCGAGCGCTTTTCGATGCCGACCTGAAGACTCTCGGCTCTTGGCTGGGTGTTGAACTAACGTGTGCGAATTTCAAGAGCGTGACGCGCGATACGGTGTTGGAGTGGATCTGATCTTATGCGGTGGATTCTATGACGGATAACGCGCTAGAGAGCATCGGATTGGTCGCGATTGGCCGCAACGAGGGCGATCGCCTCAAGCGCTGCCTCCGGTCGGTGATGGGCACGGTTCCGCACCTCGTGTATGTGGACTCGGGGTCGTCGGACGATAGCGTGTCGTTTGCGCAATCGATTGGCGCGGATGTTGTTGAATTGGATATGTCGATTCCCTTCACGATGGCGCGCGGGCGCAATGAGGGATTCGCGCACCTGATGCGGCTGCACCCGAGTCTGAGCTATGTGCAGTTCGTGGATGGCGATTGTAAGGTAGAAGAAGACTGGATTGAACATGCGCTTTCGGCGCTCGAAGCACATCCCGAGGTCGCGGCCGTTAGCGGTCGGCGTAGGGAGCAGTTTCCAGAAAACTCGATTTACAATCGCCTCGCCGATATGGAGTGGAACCTGTTCACGCCGGGTGAAGTGGCGTATTGCGGCGGCGACGCGATGATTCGGGTGGATGCATTCGAGGAGGTCGAGGGGTACAACGTATCCATGATCGCGGGCGAAGAGCCGGAGATGTGTTTCCGCATGCGTCAGGCCGGTTGGAAGATACGCCGAGTCGATCAAGCGATGACGAGGCACGATGCGGCGTTAACTCGTTTCAGCCAGTGGTGGACGCGTTGCGCACGCGGAGGCCACGCCTATGCGGAGTTTTCCGATATGCACAAGAATTCGTCGGAACGTCCGAAACGGCGGGAGGCACGGCGCGCGTGGGTCTACGGACTGGTCATTCCACTCGTATCGGTAGGGCTGGCCTGGCCGAGCGGTGGGTGGTCGCTCTTGTTGATGTTGTTGTATCCCGTGTCCGCGTTCCGTGCATGCCGACCGGTGCGCAAGGCGGGATACTCGCTCGCCGATACCTCGCTCTATGGCGCGCACTGTACGCTGTCCAAATTCCCTGAGGCGTTCGGACAGGTGAGGTACTATCTAAGGCGTAGGAGCGGCAAGCCACCGGAACTCATGGAGTACAAGTAGTGTGTTGGTTCATAATTGACCCGACTTAAATTGTCATTGCGAGTCAGAACCCGCTTCGCGGGAAATTGGGATAAGAACAAGTTTGAAGGTGCCACCCACTGTAATACTGGGTCGTATTTCGGAAAGGCCTGCTGGCGTCAGAAAAAAGCGCCTACGCCGTCATCCTGAGCGCCTTATCCTTATTCCGCGCCGAAAGCCGCTTTCCGCAACAGGACCTAATTCGACGGAACGATTCCCTCGATCACCGTGGCCACGTCGTCCAAGAGGGACTGCTTCATATAGAAGACTTCGTCACGCCCCTTCAGCGTAGCAAAACGATCTCTGGATTCAGGGGCCTTCGTATTCCCCACGCGAAGGGGGCCGTGGATTGTGGCGCCATCGTTGAGAGTAACGATAGCGCGCAGCCGGGCGGCATCCAAACCCATCGCCGTATCCGACGGGCGGGGACTCGCCACATCAAGAGCGCTCGCCGCGCTCAATACCTCCAACAGCGCCGTGGCGTCCGATTGGGACTCAAGGGAACGACCGACCGGCTCGATTACGATCCAGCGGCCTTCCTCTTTCGATAAGAGGTACTGCGTCTCCCGAAATTCCAATTCGATCCCCGTCGCCTCTTCGATTGGAAACTCGAAAACCGCCTTTTTCCGAAAGTGGAACGAGTTCGTCCTCAACATCTCCATAATGGGAAGCGGAACCGTCGTGACGGTCCCGTCTTCCATTCGCGCGTAAAACTCCGCAGGATCGGAATTGGGTACCAACGCGCCCACGACGATTGAATGGGGCTTCGGGTCGTCAAGGTAGTTCATTTCGATGGTCACATGGGGCGCATCGAAACCGGCGCCGACGTCGTCCAGCGGAAAGGCCGCGCCGGTGACCCGCTTCAACATGGCGATGAAGGCCGAAATGGTGACTTGGTCGGCGTCGTCTATCGCGGGTTCGGCGACGGTCCAACCCTTGTCCTCGTCAAGATGCAGCGCCACCGTCTCGCGTTTGGTTTGGATAGAGACTCCGGTAAGAACCGCCGACCGATCCGTAAACAGCCGCAGATCACGGAAGGCGTTCGGGTTGCGCGGCAGCAGGGTCAGGATGTGACCGTCGACCACGAAGACCGAAGGGTTGTTTTTGATCTGCGCAAACATACCGCCGCCATCTTTTTCCTCTGCGGCGTCCCCCAGAAGCAAGGTCCGCCACGGCCCGTTCTTGGGGCCGAACACAATCTGTCGATCCGGCGGACTGAGCCCGTAGTCGGCGTAGCTCTCCGGGCGATCCACATAGTTGCGGCCCACCATAAAGGTAAGTTCCGCCGCCAAATTTTCCGCGGCCTCCTTGTTCGCCCGCGCCTCGACGGGCTCCAGCATCCGCCAGCCCTCCGTAGGCAACAGGTCTAATATTACCTGCTGGGAGAGATCGCCGATTCGGTACCCCGTCACGTTCCCGTCGTCATCGGTTTTCTCCGGCCCCCGGAACACGAGGGCATATTCCACATGGCCGATCGTGTCGCCATCCCGCGCCCCCGCGAATACATGAACGTTGCGCAATTCATCGAGCGAGCGATCCATCTCATGCACATCCGCAATGGGAATCAAAACAACGGGCCCGCCGGCCACGCGCGCGTAGACAAACGAAACGGAGGGGTCGAGACTGCCGATATCGAGTTGAATGAGTTCGCTACTGGACGTTCCCGCAAGGATCCGCAGCCGAGGCTCATCCAATTCATACAAGGAAAGTTTCTGCGGGTCCTCTTCAATCGTCCGCTCGTTGGGAAGATGGGCGAGCGCTGCTGCGACACGATTCCACACCTCGATGTTCGGCGGAATGTGCAGTTCCGGTTTTTCCACCGACCAACGGCCGTTCGCCATACGGACCGCCTCGACTTCAACCGCGTCCTTGCGCGTTATCGTCAGCATCGTAATGTCTTCGGGCTCGAACTGGAACAGGCGCTTTGCCTGGACCAGGTCTTCCTCCGCTGATTTCTCAAGAAAAGAGGTCAACACGTAGACGATCAAGAGCAGCGCCAGCGCGCCCACCATGCCCGCCGTAGCTTTGGGGCTCATCGGTATTTCCTCCGCACAAAATACATCGCCGCACCAGCCAGCGCTACCAGTTGGACCACACCCAACGAAGCCACCCAGGCAATCGTTCTTTCCTGACCGGAGGTCAGAAAGATGGGCGGGTCCTCCTCAGCCGTCGCGCGGATGGCAATAAGGTCTTCCCGCTCGCTCAGCCAGGCAAACATATTGAGAAGCAAATTCGAATTCGCCGCCAAGTTGATTCCATAGGTGCCCTGCGTCTCCGCCTCGTTCGCGCTGAGGTCCGTATCGCCCATCACCACAATACGCGCTTCCTTCACACCCGACTTGTCCGGCGTGGGTTCGTCCGTGCGGAAGGTTGCTGCAACCGCAATGGGAACGGGGCCGATCATATCCTTGGGATCGAGATCGACCCGGCCCTCCCTCAAGGCCGCAAAATCCGTTTCGGCCCAGGTGTCTGGCGTCGTCCGGAGCAACACCACGCCGTTCGTTCCGGACGGCATGGGATTGTCTAAGGTGACGGATCGCACGCGGTCAAGGACCAGAGACGAATCCATTCCGCGGGTGATTGGGTGGCGTCCGTTGAAACTGCCGCGGAACTCGCCATAGGGATCGCGTTCCATCACATATTCTTTCGTGAGTTTCTCCACCTGATTGAAATCGGGGATAAGCATTGTCTTCATAGAGACGCCGCCGACGCGCGAGATCACCAAATCCATCCCCACCGCCACCCCGAAACGGCTCTTCAACCAAGGCCGCATATTTTCATGGACGTTGGCATCCTGAAGCGCGGGGTCCAACATCTGCGGATCTACCATCACCAATAGCCGTCCGCCGCGCTTTACGTACGCGTCGAGCGCGTAGATATCGTGGGCGCGCAATTCGGAATACCGGTTGATGACCAACACGCTGCAATCGTCGGGGATGACCGGTGGCTCCAGCATGATAATGTGATTCGCGACTTCATACGATTCGTTGTTCAGCCACGTCGCCAACTTCTGGATGCCCTGTGGGCGCTCGTCGGTAACTTCACGCTCGCCGTGGCCCGTTAGAAAATAGACCTTCGGGTTCGCGTTGAGCGTGACATTCAACAACGCGTTCGTAAAGTCACGCTCCTCCAACCGCTGCGTCACATCCGAAAGGGGAATCTCCCGTTGACGCGTCCCCGTCCGCAGCACCACCGTGCCCACGCCGGTCACCGATTGAATCTCGCCGCCCGTTCGGAAGAGGCCCGAACGGTTCAACTCGATCAGTTTTTCCGGATCCATTTGGGCGTCGAAGTATTCCACGTTCAGGCGCGTTGTCTCGCGTTGGCACAATTCCAAGAAGCGGCGCGTCTTATCCTGGGGCAACTTGGTGCGGTCGTCGCCCGCCTTTACAAAAAAACATAGGATGTCGACGTCGCGGTCGAGCCGTTGCAGGACTTGGACGGTTTGCGGCGCCAATTGACGCCGGCCCTCGCGCGTCAGATCCCATGAGGCCTCGGAGCGCCGCACAAAGGCGTACAGCGTCGAGCAGATGGCAAGGAAAACGATCGAACTGATAACGGCGTTCAACCCATCGAGCGACGCGCCTTCCGCCCCGCGAACCGTCGCCACAACGCGCATGACAATCCAGACGGCCCCGCTAAGAAGGCCTGCGCCGAAAGGCGCGTACACCCAGAATGTGAACGGATTCTCGCTCCACACCAGGGCGTTTAAGGAAATCGTGATGAATGCCAGAGAGGCGGCACCCATGATCGTTCGAAGGTTCTTCATGCCTATGCCCTCCACTTCCGGCTCTCAAGCACCCGAAAACTGAGAAACAGAAAAAACGCGGCGAAGAGGAAGTAATACGCGATGTCGTAGGGCTGAACAATTCCCTGAGCCATCTCTTTGGCGTGCATGTCCAGCGGCAACTCTCGGCCCAGTGAGCGGAACACGTTATACACAAAACCAATCGCGCGACGCATGCCTTCGCCGTAGGTTTCGGGCGCGGGATTCTCTTCGCTCAAATCTTCCGCAAAGGTTCCGAGAATATAAAAGACGAAAAACAAGCCGAAGGTAACCGTCCCCGCCGTGATCTGATTTCGGCAACACGCCGACACGAATAGGCCCATACTCAAGAACGCGGCCCCGACCAGAAATACTGTGAAAATTCCAAACACCAGGACCGCGGGCTCGATTTCGACAAACACGCCAACGATAACCATGTACACGGATATGACCGCCATCATGGGAAGCAACATGCCGAGCGAGGCCAAGTACTTTCCGAAGATAATATCGCGGTCGCGCAACGGGTGGGTCAACAGCAACTCTATCGTTCCGCGGTGCCGCTCTTCAGCGAGGAGGCGCATGGAAATGAGCGGGCCGATAAACATGACCACCGTTCCGCAAAAAACAAGGAAAGGACTCAGCAGCGTCTCCTCGAAATTCGGTACACCTTCATAAGCCCATGTGGAAGGCGACTGAGTCACGCGCGCGTAGAAGATAAACGTCGCGGTAAAGCCCAGGCCCGTAATCAGCGCGTAGGTGCCGAGCACAACGTAGCCTACGGGCGTCTGGAAAAAGCTCAAAAACTCTCGTTTGGCGACGGCCCAAATTCGGCTCATGACCCGTCCCCGGCCTCGCGCGAGATGACCGCCATAAACCGGTCCTCGAGGCTGCCGCTCCGCTCTTCGATTCGTTGCACTTCCACTTGGTTCTCCACCAAACACTTGACGAGATTCGCATACGCCGATGCGCGACCATCCGTATCAATTACAAAATGCCCCTGCCCACGCGGCGAGACCTTTTTTACATAAGACATCTCGTTCAGTATTCCAGCCGCCCGCTCCGCGCCTTCGCCGAGACGAAGGTCCAACGTCGTCGCGCCCAAGTCGGTTACCGATTCCCGTGACACGATCCGGCCGTGGTTAATGATGACCACCTGTTGGCAAATCATAACGACCTCGGGAAGAATGTGCGTGCTGATAAGCACCGTATGATCCTCCGCCAACTCCTTGATCATCTGGCGGATATCCACAATCTGTTTCGGGTCGAGTCCCACCGTCGGCTCGTCAAGAATCAGCACCGGCGGATCGCCCACGAGCGCCTGTGCAAGGCCGACCCGTTGCCGGTAGCCTTTCGAGAGGTTCTGGATGAGCCGCTTCGCCATGTGCGTCAGGCCGCAGCGTTCCATAACGCGCCCAACCTCAGCCTTGCGCGCGGACTTCGCCACGCCCTTTACCTCCGCGACATAGGAAAGGAATCCCGTGACGACCATCTCTTCATAGAGCGGAACGCTCTCCGGTAAATACCCGACGTTCCGTTTCACTTCGATGGGATGCGTTCCTATATCGTAGCCCGCCACCACTGCCGATCCGCTCGTCGCCGGAGAATACCCTGTCAAGATGCGCATCGTCGTGGACTTGCCCGCGCCGTTGGGGCCGAGGAATCCGGTAATCTCCCCGTGCCCCACCTCGAAGGAAACATCTTCGATCGCCGAGACGGGGCCGTAGCGCTTCGTGAGGCCCTTCGCTTCTATCAAACTTAGTCTCTCCCCGAAATCGCCGGTTGGTTCTATCACAATCGTTCGCGCGCTCACTCGGAGTCAACGGACTCCGTAAAATCCTACGCTCGGGCCCACGGCGCGACCGTCCCGCAGACGATGCATTTATGAGCTCTCTACTAATACGTTCAAGAGCCCTCGCGGGGTGACGCGCCGCGAAGGTTTATTTCGGGCCGTCGCCATTTCCAAGCCCTTTCTCATGAACGCAGGATCATACCTGGTAGGGCCCCTGTAAGTCATGGTAAGGAAATGACAGATAGTGCGATTAATGCGATTCCATAACAAGAGCCTATTTTGTTCAGTAGCGACCATTCCTTTCACCTTCAGGGAGTTCCCGGCAAATTTTTCTGCTAAGAATT
>JAPYPO010000695.1 GCA_029937645.1 Candidatus Hydrogenedentota bacterium | reverse complement strand
GGACATGAGGATAACTTTCTTGTCCCCGTCGGCGCGCGTGGGAGGGGGGTAGGCTTCGAAGGCGGAGGCATCCACACCGCCGGGCAGCACATGTACATCGGCGACGTAGGCTTCGATGTGTTTTTTCTGGATTTCGTTGTACACGATTGCGGAGTTTAAATTGCCCAGCGACTCGACCAAGCGCCGGTGGTATCCAGGCAGGTAGGCGCGGCTCGCCATGAACTCTTGCGGCCAGGTGAGTAGGGCGCCCTGCCGGATACTTTCGCCCATTCCCTGCACGGCGCAAACGCGGCATTCGTTTGGGGTATCGAGATAGTTGCACGGGCATGGGGCACCGTCTTTGAAGAGGAGAAGATCCCGCATGCACGCGACCTCGTAGGCGTAGAAGCGGGCGGTGACGGGGTAGTGGGCCAAGGCGGCGATCACGGCCGGTTTGAAGAAGAATCCGTCGCAGACGAATACGCCATCCGGTTGCCATGCGTCGACCGCTTCACGAAACGCCTCGGATACCACACGCGGCGTCAGTTCGCGCTCCTCGAAAGTGAGGCGCGTAGCGGGAAAGGGCAAGTCGTCGGGGTCGAAGGCGCCGCGCTCCCATGAGGTGTCCAAACCCGAGACGAAGAGGTGGACGTCGTGGCCCTGCGCTTGGAGGCCTTTCGCCGTGTGGAACAGATCGACGTCGGCCCCGCCGTTGGGCGGCCACGAGAATACGAGGTCCACGAAGGCAAGGCGCATCAATTTCTCCAGGGGTGCACGGTACTACCGTGGCTGCCCGTCACTTTTTTGCGTACGTCGAAATAGGCTTGGCGTATCGCTGCCACGCGCGGATGACTGGGACAAGCGCCGGATTAATCGTCTTGGTCATCCGTCAAGAAGGTGGCGAATCCGTCCATGAACATCGTGACGAAATCTTCCGGTTCCTTGTTTTCGTATTCGCGCGCGTTAAAGATTTCGACGAGTTCGTGGTAGTCCTCTTGATTGATGTCGTCCTGTACATATAAGTCAAAGAGGGGCTTGACCTCATAGACTCCGTCTTGATGCTTCGGACATCCCACGTCGCTGTGAAGGGTGAAACCTTTGAATTTCCCCTCCTTCGACTCTTGAGCCTTGAAGGGATACAGGCGGCACAACAAGGGTCGTGCTTCGTAGATCGAGCAATAGCGGGTTTTCCGATCCAAGAAATGGCAGCCCTTCGTCTCATGGCGTTCGAGCGCCATCATGTAGCGTTTGGCCCCTACGTTCAGCCAGGTCGGATCGTCGTCCTCCACGCCCTCGATTTCGTCGGGCTCAAGAAACTCGAGGAACTCGTAGGGTTCCACGTCCACCATTTTGGCGATACGCTTGACGTCCCACGGCGAGGGCAAACAGACCACTTCGGTGCAACAATGGTTGCAGTGATGGCATTTGAATTTTACGGTGTCTTTTCCCATGCGGCGTACCATACCTATTATTGAGGCTCCCCTCAAGCCTGAATCTCTTGGTTGGCGTAGCATGTTTGCAAAGATTCCCTCCCTAGGATATACTCGACCCAGAGCCGGGAATCTGAAATTGACGCGTACCATTTCCCGCTCTGGTTTGTAGTAGGTACGTAGATACTTTTAGGAATTCAGGACACGCAGGCGGGTCAACTGGGAGGTAGAGTCAAGTGCATATCAAAGCCATCACGAAGGCGCAGCCGGCACCGGCTCAGAGCCTCGAAGTGCTTCTGGACGTCGTCAGCCAGCTAATCGGAGTCATAACCGCCTTGGAGAGGCTGCTCGGTTTCGACATTTCCGAGGATTTCCTTGGCAAGACATCATAAGGCCGTAGACTCGCTCCATCGGTCCATACACTTTTTCGAGGCGGCGTTGCGATTGCAGCGTCGCCCGTGTTTTTTGTGTTGGCTAGGGATTGCCGACAGCGGGAATTGCCAGCCGGAACCCTAGTCCGCCGTTCTTGCCGTCGGGCTTGAAG
>JAPYPO010000112.1 GCA_029937645.1 Candidatus Hydrogenedentota bacterium | reverse complement strand
TCAATCTCATTGGCTCCGGTCGCCGACGGGTCCATATGGGTAATCTCGGCTAAAACATCGGCGGTGAATACAGAATGCCCAATGTGCAATTATCGCGCCATGGCCCAGACACCCGATTCCGATTTTTCCATGTCCTCGCCGCCGCCGATGTGGATGTCCGAGAAATTTCTCTTCCGCATTCTCCTGCTCGCCGTCGTCGCGATGATGGGCATCTTCGCGGCACCCTTGTTTCAAGGCGAGGTGTATATCGAGGACGACCTTATCGGCTATTACTTGCCGACGCGCGCCTTCTATCAAGTTCAAATAATGGCGGACGAAAGTTTCGCGTGGCTCCCCCACCTCGGCATGGGCATCTACCTCCACGGCGAAGGGGAGAACGGCATGTACCACCCCCTTCACTGGCTGCTCTACCGCTTCTTTCCGCTTCAATGGGCGTTCAATTTAGACTTGCTGCTCCCGTACCCCTTGCTGCTGCTCGGGATGTATCTGCTGTCGCGGCGGCTGTCGATCGAACCGGTCGCAGCCTTGTTCGGGGCAACGACCCTTACCTTCTGCGGTTTTTTCATGTCGCATTACGTTCACATGAACCTTGTGGCCGTGGCCGCGCATATCCCCTGGCTACTTTTTTTTATACACATTGCGCTACGGACTGAGAATTGGAGGCGGGTCCAGGGGGCTGGGTTGGCCGTCGCGCTGCTTACCGCCTCTCAATTCTTGAATGGCTTCCCTCAGGCTATGTATTGGTCCCTCTTGGCTGAGGGCGCTTTTGCGGCCTACCTCTTCTCCGGCTCTCGGGGATATTCTCGTTACGGTGTCTTGCTCGTGGCCAAGGGACTCGCCGTTTTACTGGGCGCGATTCAATGGCTTCCAACGAAAGACGTTCTCGACCGATCCTACCGCGCGGTCATCTCGCCTGAAATCTCGTTAGGCGATTCGATCCACCCGATCAACGCGTTGCAATTCATCAGCCCATACCTGTTTCACCAACGGACCTACGGGCCCGTGTCTTGGGATGCCGTGTATATCGGTTCCGCTACGCTGGCGCTAGTCGTATGGCTACTCATGCGCGCGCGAAGGTCTGAGGCGAGACCGCTGATCATCGCCCTATGCGTATTCGGGACTATTGCCTTCGCCTTCGCGCTTGGTAAATATGGCCATGTGTACGGTTGGAAGGTGTATGTACCCGTTATCCAGGGTTTTCGTTCGCCCGCGCGGCTCATCGTGCTTACCCACCTCGCGCTCGCGCTTGCGGCCGCCATCGGCTTCGCGGAATTGCGCCGGTTCATCCGTAGCGGTGAGAGATGCTCGTGGGTTAGCCTGTTGCCGCTGGCGGTCTTGCCCGCGATTAGCTGGTTCGTCGTCGCTGCTGTTTGGGTGTTGCACGGAATGCCCGATTCCGCGGCTGGCGAATTCGCCGTCACGCAGATCCCTTCGGCTCGAAGCGCTGCCGTCGGAGCCGCTATCGTCTCGGTTGCTGCTGCTCTAGTCGCGCTGGTGGCTCGGGGGAGATCCTGGGCGCTGCCTGCGCTGCTGGTATTCGCGGTGATTGACATGGGGCTCTACGGTCTTCGCCACAAAGAACGCATGACGCTCGATGACTTGGTTGCCGTTATCGAGATGCCTCCACAGACGGAGGCCCATCGGGTTACGTCCTATTACACCCCCAATTTCGGGTTCAATACACCGATCATGAAGGGCGTTCATACGCGCGATGGTTATTACGTGTTCAAGCCTGAGTGGAAGCTTGATTACGGCGAGCACGACGCGCTGCGCGTCGCGTCCGTGGGCTGGAGCAAGGAACGCTACGGCGACTGGCCGGAGGCGGCGTCTCAACCGGATCGCGGGGAGCGCTGGGTGAAGATTGATGACCCGATGCCGCATGTTCGCCTTGTCTCTGAAGCGAAAGTGAGCGAGGACTTCACAGCCGATCTCGCTACCATCGACATCGCACGGACCGCTCTGGTGGCCGCGCCGCTGGGGTTGGGCGGGGGGCAACCGGGCGAGGTCGAAGTTATCGAGAAACGGCCCGGCTACTTTCGTGTGCGGACCCAGTCGCCGTCGCGGCAACTGCTGGTCATTTCGGAAAGCTACCACGACGGGTGGGTTGTGTGGGAAGAAATCGCGTCGGAGGAATACGTATATTCTTCTCTAATCCCTGTGTATGGCGACCTCATGGGACATGTTGTCGAAGCAGGGGAACACGAATTGATCATTACGTTCAGCCCTGAAAGTCTAGGTCTAGGCAAACTTCTTACGGGGCTGGGCGTACTCCTAACGATCCTGTGTTCGGTTGTGCCCAGCGACCCGGTGCGCCGGTGGCTAAACCGTAAGCCCTAAGTCCTCGTTCGCCGCTCAAGAATTCTTCGAGGAGATATGGCGGAGGAGATCTCGGCGCGTCCATCATCGCCTTGCTGAAGACCCGCAATGTCGATGACGCCAACGAGGCAAACTGGAAATAGGTCGCTTCATCCGTTGGGGCAACGTCGCCGCATCCTCTTCGAGGAAGTGCGTTTGGAGGAATTCTGACCGGAGGAATCGCTTCGCTCATCCCCCGGCTACATGCCGCAGTCCCTTCGGGACAGAATTTTCTGTAACGATTTAGCAGGAAATTCTCACGGTCTCGCTACGAATTTCGGTGAGCTATCCATAGCTAGTTCCTGTCGCGGAAAGGACTCAATTCCAGAATCACAGAGCCGTTATTTCATCCTGACCAACGGGGCAGTTTCTTGTTTCCGCGTTTCTTTTTTGACGGGATAACAGGATGTACAGGATGGCGCTTCGCCCGGCGGGATACCTAATCCTGTACATCCTGTTATCCTGTCAAAGCTCTTTGTGACTGTCTAATTGGTTCCTGTTTCGAAATGAACAGAATTCCAGAATCATAGAGCCATTCTGTCATCCTGAGCGAAGCGAAGAATGACAAACGTGGTGGCTTTTTGTAGCGGAAGGTTTACGGGACCCCTTTCCGCAACAGGAACTAGCGAGCCTGCGCAAACAGGGCTAAACCGTTAGCCCTAAGTCCTCGTAGACCGCCGAGGCGACGTCTCGAATTCGCTTGCCGTGTTTTGGTTCTCCCGGAGTGCCGTTGAAGGCGACCGCGACGACAAGCCCGTGATCGGGGTCGGCGAAGCCGGATGTTGATTGATAGCCGCCGTGCCCGAAGGTGCTTTCGCCGCTGTGTTTTCCGTAGCCGTAGGGAACGGTCTGGATTCCATACCGGTTGCTGTTGATGATAAATCCGAGCCCCCAGTCCATACGGTGCTTGAAGGTTTCGTCGAAGGAACCGATGCGGTGCGGTTGGGTGAACTCGCGCACGGTGGCTTCTTCCACGATACGGGTTCCGGCGCGTTCTCCCCCGCCCTGCAAGCATTCGTAGAAGCGTCCGAGTTCGCGGATGGGCCCCATTCCGTTGCCGCCGGGCCGACAGAGGGTCGCCTGGTCTCTCGTATGATAGTCGTAGGGTTCTTGCGCACCCTTCGCCGTTTGGTAGGTGACGGCCATGCGGTCTCCATAGGCTTCGTGAGCGGAGCTGGTCATGCCTATCCAGGAATCGCTGAGCCCGAGCGGCAGAAAAATTTCGTCGCGGACATAGCCCGAGTAGGCGCGGCCCGAAATACGCCGAACCACCTCACCGACGATGTACCAGCTTGACCGGGCGTGATACCCGGCGGTCTCCCCCACGCTCCAGCCCTGCTCAAGCGGCGTGGCGCAAAGGCGAGCGATGCATTCGTCCCAGGAGATCTTCGCGTCGTCGAAGGGGACGGAGCGAAAGCCTCCGGTGTGGGTCAGGATGTGGCGCATGGTGATGGCCGCCTTTCCTCCCGCCGCGAAATCGGGGATCAGGTCCGCGACGGGCGCGTCCAAATCGAGGTGGCCCGCCTCCCATAGCTGCGCAATGGCCACAGCGCCCACGGGCTTGCAGGCCGACTGCCAGGAAACGAGCGTGCCGGGCGTCAAGGCGCGTTCGGGCCGCTCCGCGTCGCCCAGGAAGGCGCTTCCCATTGCGGCGTCTGCGACGACGGCGCCTTCCATCGACACGTAGACCTGCGCGCCAACGTGCAGGCCCCGTTCCATGCCTTCGGCGATAACCGAGGCGGTCTTGGGCAATTTCTCCATCCCCACTGCGCCGGATGTCATACGTTGGGTCCTTTCCTGCATAGGCGAATCGAGTTTTCGATTGGCGTTCGTTTCGGTTTCCGGCGTGTAGCGTGATGAGGTACAATCCTCTCATGCCCAAACTCGTCAGCACACTCCCCAAAACACCGCCCGAACAGGCTGAAATCTGGACGGTTTCGCAGATTACCCGCAAGGTCAAGGGCCTGCTCGAAACCGAAATCGGCTCGGTCTGGGTGTCGGGCGAAATATCCAATTGGAGAGTGTCGCCCGCCGGTCACGCCTATTTTACGTTGAAAGACGAGCGGAGCCAACTCTCGGCGGTTATCTTTCGCGGCAAACTGAATAAGCTGCGCTTTGAGCCGGAGGGTGGCCTTGAGGTCATCGTGCGCGGGATGGTCTCCGTTTACGAGCAGCGCGGCGCGTATCAGATTATTTGCGACGACATGCAACCCAAGGGCATGGGCGCGTTGCAACTGGCCTTCGAGAAGCTCAAGAAAAAACTGGATGCGGAGGGGCTGTTCGACGATACGCTCAAGAAGGCTCTTCCCGTCTTGCCCAGGCGTATCGGCGTGGTGACCTCGCCCACGGGTGCAGCGATCCGCGACATCCTGAATGTGTTGGGGAGGCGCTTTGCGCATGCGCACATCATCTTCTACCCCGCCCGTGTGCAGGGAGACGAGGCCGCGCCGGAGATTGTCGCGGGTATCGAGGCCTTAGACGCGTGGGGCGTCGACGTCATGATCGTCGGACGCGGTGGCGGCTCGCTGGAAGATCTGTGGCCCTTCAACGAAGAGGCGGTGGTGCGCGCCATTCACGCGGCGGGGACTCCGATTATCTCGGCGGTCGGGCATGAGATTGATTTTACGCTGTCGGATTTCGTGGCGGATTTGCGGGCCGCGACTCCTTCTGCCGCAGCGGAGCTGGTCGTACAGGAGTATGCGTCGCTAGTGGAATCGCAACGCGGCCTTCGCCAACGAATGATTTCGGCTGTCGGTCGGGATGTGGAACGCGCGCGGACGCGCTTGGACCGACAGCAGGGCAGTTTCGTATTTAGTCGGCCCGAGGAAATGATCCGGCAGCGGCGCCAGCGTTGCGACGAATTGCGCTTGTCTATCGATCGGGCGCTGCGGGACCGCGTCGAACAGGCCCGCCACCGCGTGCAGAAGGCCACGGAGAAAATCCGGCTACTCTCGCCCACCAACCAGACACGGCGCGCCGCCCTGAGTCTCGCGTCGCTCCGGACACGGCTTGACCAATCCGGCCGAGGCACGATCCAGAGAGCCCGGGCTAGGTTTCAGCCGCTCGTCGCGCACTTGGATGCGCTGAGTCCACTGGCGATACTGTCGAGGGGTTATGCGCTCGGTTGGAAACTTCCGGAGAACGAATTGATTCGCGATGCTGGGACGCTGAAGCCCAAGGACAGGATACGCCTACGATTTGGCGAAGGAAGCGCAACCGCTATTGTCGAAAGGGTTGAGAAAGATGACGGGTAGCCTACCGGCTCACGGGAGGGCGAGCGTACTCGCGAGCCGGTAAGATCCAGGGCATTCGCCTGAGACTATATCTAGAAAGAATCCAATAAAAAGCGCGGAGGATTTATAGTGGCTGAACCAAAATTCGAAAAAGACCTGGAAAAACTTGAGAAGCTGGTGGAGGCTCTTGAGGAGGGCGGGCTGTCCCTCGACGATTCGCTCAAGAAATTCGAGGAGGGGATCAAGCTGTCGCAACGTTGCGATAAAGCCCTCAACGCCGCCGAGAAAAAAATTGAAGTCCTCACGAAAAACGCGGATGGCGATATGGCTGCTAAACCACTCAAGGCCGACGGTGACGATGAGGGCGAGTCGGACGGCGAGGAAGACGGCGAGTTGCTTTTCTAATGTCGGTGAAAGAATTTTTAGCGCTAAAGGCCCGCAAGACGGAAGCCGCATTGGAAGACTATGTTTCTTCGTGGAACGATGCGCCGCCGTTGTTGGTTGAGGCCGTCCGCTACAGCCTATTCGCCAAGGGGAAACGGCTGCGTCCCGCGCTCGTGTTGGGCGCGGCCGAAATGGCGTCAGGAGATGACACGGTGGCGTTGCCCGCAGCCTGTGCGCTGGAGATGATCCATACCTACTCGCTCATTCACGACGACCTGCCGGCGATGGATAACGACGATTTGCGTCGAGGGCTACTGACCTCGCATAAGGTCTATGGCGAAGCGATGGCCATTCTCGCTGGAGACGCCCTGTTGACGATGGCCTTCGACGTACTCACTGAGACACGGTTTCCCGAAGTTATTCGCGAAGTGGCCAGGGCTGCGGGTGTGGCGGGGATGGTCGGCGGGCAGGTAGTCGATCTCAAAAGCGAAGGCGAAACGATTGGGCTGGACACGCTCCGCGCGATGCACCGACAGAAGACGGGCGCGCTGATTCGGGTGTCGGTCCGCGTGGGGGCCATTCTCGGCGACGCGAGCAACGAGCAACTCGAATCGCTGACGCGCTACGCGGAGCATCTGGGCCTGGCCTTTCAGATCACGGATGACATCCTCGACGCGGCCGGCGATGCGGACGCGATGGGTAAGAATACGGGAAGCGACGCCGCGAAGAAGAAGGCGACGTATGTGTCGATCGTGGGACTGGACGAATCGCGGCGGCTGCTGCACGAGACGGTAGAGCACGCGTTGAAAGCACTGGAGCCGCTGGGCGATCGCGCAGAGATGTTTCGCGGGTTGATGCATTACGTTGCGGAGCGGAAGAGCTAGTGGGGGCCTTGTTCTTTCTTCGGAAGCGTTCAGTTAATCAAAGGCCTATGCTTATTCTTTCTTATATCCTCGGAGCAATAAGAAGGGGAGGGTGGGCATCTTGCCCGCCATTTGCCGTGGGCGAAACGCCCGCGCTCCCTTGTGATTTTTGACACACGCTTAATTGATTGAAGGATGGCCACTTCTGCTGATGATAGGAATTCTTCTAGTTCTCGCTGCCACCACGGCCGCGCCGGTGGTATTACCCGAGCCCCAGACTTGGACCTCCAATTCTGATGAGTCGTTCCTCTGGCATTCGAGAATCCCGCTGGTTGTCGCGGACGATATCTCGGATGAGATTCGTGGCGCTGTTGATTCCTTCCTCAAGGATACTGGCCTATCGGCGAAGTCGGTGGGGGCGTCTCGCCACAAACCCGGCGATCCTGCGGTGTACATCGGGGTATTCGACCGCCACGCGTCGTTCGACCATCGGCGCGTCGAGCGGATGATCTCCAGCATGAGGGAACCGGGCCCCCAAGGGTATCGCTTGACGGTATCGAATCGAGGCATTGCTTTGGCCGGGTCCGATGTGCAGGGCGTCCGGTTTGGGCTTGAAACGCTCCAGCAACTGCTGCTGCGGGGCAACCGTTTTACCTATACGAGGATTCAGGACTGGCCCGATGTTCCGCTGCGCGGCGTTTACGCGGAGGAACCGCTTTCGGCGGATGACCTGAAGCGGCTCGCGGCGCTCAAGTGCAATACGGTTCTGTACGCGAGCGACACGTTGCTGGATTTGTCCGGTCCTTCGGGACAGCGCTGGGCGGACGCCTTCTCGGAAGCGCGTCGCTTCGGCCTGGATCCAATCCCGGTGTTGGATTTGCTGGGAGGCGCGTCGCCCCTCTTGCGCCACGATAGCAGGGCCGCGGAGGGCCGAATCGCCGAGGTGCGCGTTATTCTCCCCCGGAGCGTCTGGGTGGATCTGCCTCATGCGCATGTACTTGTAGGTCCTGACTCCCCCATCCACGTTAGCGTATCCGGGATACCTTGTGCACAGGGAAAAGATTTCGAAATTCGCGCCGGACGGACCCTCTATCCTTTCAGCGCGACCCATTCCCCCTGGAAGATTCGCCGTGTTCCTGGGGGCGTGATCCCCGATGGAGCAACGGTTGATATTCGATTCGCCTACGCGCCCAAGAATACCGAAACGCTTTGCCCCTACGCGGAGGCGACGCTCCCGCTGTGGCGCGAAGCATTGAAATCTATTCGAGATGCTTTGGACCCAAAGGCGATTCACCTGGGCCTCGCCCGGCCACCACGGCTAGGCGCAGACCTTCGCTGTGAGGTTCACACGCCTTCGGATGCCTTTGCTCATGCGGTACAAAACGCGCACAAAATTGCGGTTTCGGTGAATTCGGATTGGCGCGTGTTGTTGTGGGCCGACGCGTTTCTTGGCATGGCGGATGACGACATGCCTCGCGTCGATGTCGCTATGGGCCTCGTACCGCCGGGCGCGGGCCTGCTCCTTCAAGGGGCAGGGCATGCTCGATCACGCGTGAGGACGGAAGATCTCGAAAACGAATTGCTTCTCCTTTTTTCTGGATCGGCCCCGGAAGCCTACACGATGATTGAATCGGTCTCCTCGGACGATCGACCGGGCGCGGGCGTCTTTGTTCCATGGTCCGACTCCGCGTCTCTTGATGTTACGATGAACAAGGCATGGTCCATGAAATCGCCCCAACGGCCCTGGCCCCACGGGCTGAATGCACATTTCCAGTCGGATCTTTGGGATCCCGGTTACGAAGACACCCTGGCGGCGATGGCCAAGTATTTGAATGCCCGCTTCGTGGCGGGTCATAGCCCGGAAGAAGAGAGCGATGCCTTCGACGAGGCCCTCCGCGCGGTAGAACGCGGGTTGCCGAGGAGCGTGTGGGACGCGAAGGCCCTGCGCAGACAGTTCGGGCAACTTATCGAGTACGCGGAACTGGAAGCGGCGTTCTCGGCAAAGCCACGGGATACGTTGCTGTCACGCGCGATACGCCTTGTTGAGCAAGTGGCCGAGGAACATCCGGGATACGACGAGCAGCGGACTGCTACGATAATCCAAACCGTTCAGAGCCGGCGTATCCTCGTGCCGGCCACCATCCTCTTCGGCGTACAACTCCTCCCCTACCGCGCGTACGCCCTCCCTCCGGAGACGAGACTCTTGCCCATTCCCGCATCGCCAAGCTACCGCGACAGTCGAGGCGAGGCCCAGGCTACGCTCGACACGCTCGGCGCGGTCGCACCGATTTACCGAATCGACTTTGATGCCGTGGGCAGTGCGTCCGTCCTGATTGAGGAGCGTGACGGCACGGGCGCGTTCCGATCGGTTCAGCACATGGCGGACGGTGGCGGCGGTGCGCGCGCTCCCATTCTGATCGACGATCCCTTTCTGAGTCCTTCGCTGAGGATCAGCTTGAAAGCGGCCGGCACGCGGGCCGTGTTGCGCGATGCTCGAGTCTTCGGTCTGAAGGTTCAGCCACGCGTCGCTGCGTCGCGGGCCGTTTCGTCCGTGCGTATTGACGGCGAACTGAACGAGGATGCGTGGAAGGGCCATCCGGACGTGTACGGTTTCGTTACGCGGGATGGCGCTCGCTTCGCGGAATCGCCGACTACAGTCCGCGTCCGCCAGACCCGCGACGCGATTCTCTTAGGCGCGGTGATGCACGACCGCCGTATCCGGACTCTGGACGCGCGCTATACGGACCACGACGAGCCGTTGTGGGAGGGTGAGTCCTTCGAGGTGTGGATTCGGACGCCTTTGGGAGCCCTCTATCGGTTCGCAATCAATCCGAAGGGCGCGACTTTCGACGGAAAAGATGGGGATAGTGGATGGGACGGCCCGTGGCGCGGGTCGGCGAATGTTAACGAATTCAATTGGAGCGCAGAGATTGAACTGCCCTTAAGCTTGTTCGCCGAATCCTCACCCGAGCGAGGCCGCTGGGGTCTAGACTTTCGACGGACACGAGCCAATGTCGTCCGTGAGGAATCCACCTGGGCCGCCGTGACGGCGCCATCGGGAGAACGCGGCGATCTGGGCACGCTTGTATTTTCCGGACCCTAGCAGCTCGACAACCCCGTGCCGTGGGCAAATCGTGGAAGATACTCCGAATAGACGGAAGTACCTGAATGTGGGACCGCCGCCCTCGGCGGTCTTTCGAAGCCGGTATGACCTTACATGCCCCACGACCGCCGAGGGCGGCGGTCCCACATTTATACACTTGACCGAAAAGCAGCCGTGAGATCACGAGAGATTCCTAGGAGTTTGCCGAACTTTGAAAACGGGGCCTGTACTCGCGCGCCAAAAAGTTTCGGGGTCTTATACGCGTTGACAGCGTTGCGTTCGTATGCTACGTTCATTGATGGGGGTGCGCCGCGTACGTATTCCGCTGAAAGCTAGTGTATTGGTTCATAATTGACCCGACTCAAATTGTCATTGCGAGTCAGAACCCGCTTCGCGGGAAATTGGGATAAGGACAGAGGCGAGAACCGGGTGGCACCTCCAAACAAGTTTGAAGGTGCCACCCAAAAGATTCTGTCCTTAACATCGAAGCGAAGCAGTCTCTATTGGCAGGCGGACTTATGTTGAAGAGATTGCCACGTCGCTTCCTTCGGTCGCTTCTGTTAAGAAAGTAATTCTCCAGTATTCGTAATTATTATTCCACAA
>JAPYPO010000694.1 GCA_029937645.1 Candidatus Hydrogenedentota bacterium | reverse complement strand
GAATTGCCGGCGGACTATGACAAATCCGTTCGCGAAGAATGGGCCAAGCCCTACGCATTCGACCGCGACCCTGCCTACGATCCTTCGTGGCTTCTTTACGACACCTTCGATATCTATGGGAATCCTCGCTAATCACGAGCGATTGACTCGACGAAGATCATTATGATGAATTACTCACGGGTGCATTTTGAACCCACCAAGGACGGAGTCCGTTTGTGGCAGACCCTATTGTGTTGGAGCAGTGGTTCTCAAAGATAGATGAGGACATCGATTTTCTTTCGGACTGCTTTGCGGAGGTATTGTGTGACTTGGGTGCCAATGCCCTTGCGAGTTCTGTTCCATGGGGCACCCAAGGTCAACTGGACGGTGCGCCCGGCGCGAGGGATGTCGACCGGGAATTGCAAATGTATTCTGTCGCCTATCATCTCCTCAATCAGGTTGAGGAAAATGCCGCGCTTCAAGCTCGCCGTGACCGAGAGAGTCGAAACGGACTGATGCGAGAACCCGGACTGTGGGGCCACGGGCTCGACCATCTGAAAACGCTCGGCTTTTCAAAATCGCAAATCCTGGAGTCCCTCCGCACGATTCGCGTCGAAACGGTTCTCACGGCGCATCCGACGGAGGCGAAACGCCCGGTAGTGCTGCGGCAGCACCGCGAACTCGCTGAGCGCTTCAGTGAGTTAGAGAACCCGACGTGGTCGCCTTTTGAACGAGCGGCGATACGCGACCGCATCAAGGTCATTCTCGAGCGTCTTTGGCGCACAGGCGAAATGTATCTGGAGAAGCCAGATGTATTGACTGAACTTGATTACGTCATGGACTATCTTTGTGAAGTGTTTCCGCGGGCAGTTCTCGTTGTCAACCAGCGCCTCGATCAAGCATGGAACGAGTGCGGCCTCGGTTCCTCCAGTGAATCGACTGGCCCGCCGCATCCGCGGATAACGTTTGGGAATTGGGTAGGAGGTGACCGCGATGGCCATCCACTCGTTACCTCTGAGGTAACGAGAGAAACGCTTACTCGACTTCGGCAAAAGGCCTTTGATTTAGTCGAGCAGAACCTCGATACCCTCGCGAGCCGTTTGACCTTGTCAGACATGTTTCAGCCTCCCCCCTCCGAACTACTTGAGGCGTTGTCAGGCCGAAAAGAAGTGCTCTCGGACCGGGCGCGCGCTGACCTGCAAGAATCTCCGCACGAACCGTGGAGAGAGTTCGTCGAAGTCATGCGTCTCCATTGCCATAGCGGAAGGACGAATCCGGAATCAACGTACGCGCGGCCGAACACGCTCGCGAGGGATTTCGATACATTACGTCGCTCTCTCGTTGCAGTTCACGCCACACGGATCGCGAAAGCGGAAGTCGATCCTGTCATTTATCAGTTTGAATCCTTCGGTCTGCATCTGGCCGCTCTCGATATCCGTCAGAACTCCGGATTTAACGAGAAAGCTTTATCTCAGATACTCCGTGCGGGAGGAGCAGAAGATTGGGATTACGCATCCTGGGATTATGCGAAGCGCCGAGCGTTTCTGGACACAGAGCTTGCCTCGCCTCGTCCACTTCTCCCGCGGCATGTCACGCTAGCCGGCGAAGCGCGCGAAACAATCGATTGTTTTCGGGCGATTCGGGATCACATTGAAGCCTATGGCCCCGAGGGAATCGGTAGTGTAATTGTAAGTATGACTCGGGACGCAACCGATTTGCTGGTTGTCTACTTATTCGCTCGCGAGGTGGGGCTCATCCGGCTCGAGCAGGATGGGCTGAAATCCGATATTCGAGTCGTGCCGCTTTTCGAAACCGTGGAGGATCTATCGACGAGCGATGCTATTTTGCGGACCTTCCTGCAATCGCCTATCGCAAAGCTCAGCCTAAGTGCGAAGGAGGAAGATCGTAACGTTCAGCAGGTGATGTTGGGATACAGCGATAGCAACAAGGACGCTGGGATTTTCGCCAGCCACTGGGGCCTACATC
>JAPYPO010000111.1 GCA_029937645.1 Candidatus Hydrogenedentota bacterium | reverse complement strand
GATTACATCAAACGAACACCGATTCGCTCGGCTAACAGTATCCGCTACTTAGCCCATAGTATACCAAGACGGGGCGAATTTGTCAATAATTATATAC
Organism: Candidatus Hydrogenedentota bacterium; assembly: GCA_029937645.1. Taxonomy (GTDB): domain Bacteria; phylum Hydrogenedentota; class Hydrogenedentia; order Hydrogenedentales; genus JAPYPO01. The sequence continues at coordinate 10,497 of JAPYPO010000111.1, read as the reverse complement.
GAGCAATTGGCGAGGTACGTATGGCGCACTATTCACAGTTAGCGTAACTTCGGACCCGCAGACTCCAATGCCTTGCCTTCTTCGTTGTCGGTGAAGGTCTTAAAATTGTCAATAAACATCTGGGCCAGCTTCGCTGCTGCCGCGTCGTATGCGTCTTTGTCCGCCCAAGTGTTTCGGGGGTCGAGAATCTCCGATGCCACCCCGTCCACCGCCTTTGGGATCGCTATCCCAAATAGGGGCATGGTGTTAAATTCCGCCTGATCCAGTGAACCATTGAGGATTGCGTCAATCAGGGCGCGTGTAATCTTGAGGGACATCCGCTTGCCGGTGCCGTAGGCGCCGCCGCTCCAGCCTGTATTCACGAGATAGGCGCTTGAGCCGTGCTGGTCCATCTTCTTGCCCAACACATCCACGTAGGCCGTGGGGTGAAGCAGGAGAAAGGGCGCGCCAAAGCAGGAGGAAAAGGCGACTTTGGGCTCCGTAACGCCCACTTCGGTGCCGGCCACTTTTGCGGTGTAGCCGCTTAGGTACTGGTACATCGCCTGTTGCTTGCTCAGCTTTGCGACGGGAGGCAGCACCCCGAAGGCGTCACAGGTCAGAAGGATAATTTTCTTCGGATGGCCACCCTTGGAAACGGGTCTGACGATATTGTCGATATGATCGATGGGATAGGAGACCCGGGTATTTTCCGTTTTTGACCCATCCGCGAAATCCACGACGCCCTTGCTGTCGTATACGAGATTCTCAAGCAGCGCATCGCGCCGAATCGCCGCGTAGATTTCCGGTTCCGTCTCCGAGGAGAGGTTGATGCATTTTGCGTAGCAGCCGCCCTCGAAATTAAAGATGCCCTCGTCATCCCAGCCGTGCTCGTCATCGCCGATGAGCTTGCGGTGGGGGTCGGTGGACAACGTGGTCTTCCCTGTACCTGAAAGGCCGAAGAAGAGCGCGGTGTCGCCCTCTAGCCCTTCATTTGCCGAGCAATGAAACGCACCAATCCCTTTGAGCGGCAAGAAGTAGTTCATCATAGTGAAGATGCCCTTCTTCATTTCGCCGCCGTACCAGGTGCCGCCGATCACAGTCATGCGCTCGGCCACGTTAAACGCGACAAACTCCTCGCCGGTGAGGCCCCACGCTTCGTAGTCCGCGCAGCTGGCCTGCGACGCATTCAAAATCGTCCAATCGGGCTCGAAGTCTTTTAGCTCGTCCTCGGTAGGGCGGATGAACATGTTCTTGCAGAAATGCGCCTGCCAGGCTACCTCACAGATGACACGCACTTTGAGGCGCGTCGCGGGATTCGCGCCGGCGAAGGCATCGACGACATACAGGGCCGCTCCGTTGAGGTGCTCGGTGGCGATGTCCTTGAGATGGGTCCAGATCTCTTCCGAAATGGACTGGTTGTTGCTGCCCTTCCGCTCGGGTCCAGCCCACCAGATATTGTCTTTCGAGCCATCCTGTTCGACGAAATACTTAGCTTTGGGCGAGCGTCCGGTAAAGCGGCCGGTATCCACCGTAACCGCGCCAGAAGACGTGACGACCCCTTTGGCGAGTCCATCCAAGTTCTCATCCGTTTCGTCCGCGAACAACTCATCATACGTGGGGTTGCGCTTTATCGATGCCCAGGATGCTATCCCCGCTTTTTCCAGACCCAGACCACTCACCGCATTGCCCTCCAAGATATGCCAGAAACGAACCGGAACACCCCCGGTGTTTTCCAGCGAACACAAGGCAATCAAAATTCATACAACAGTTATCGAACAAAGGAATCGCTCAAGAACAGAGCCAAAGTATGACAGACTCGCCTGGGCGGGTCCAACTTATTGGGAGAGGATGTCCGCTAAGGATTCCCACTCGCTGTACATATCCTTGAGATCCCTCTTGAGCGCTTCATACTCTTCGGAGGCGGCGCTTATCTTCTCGAAATCGGCGGGGTCTATACCCTCGAAGTGCTTCTCCTTTTCCTCGACCAATTCCTCGATCTGATGGATGTGCTCCTCCAGCAATTTGAATTGTTTTTCCGACTTTTTTTGTTCCCGGCCCGAGAGCTTCCGAGCGCTTGCCTCGGCCTGTTTTCGGATTTTCATGGCACCTTTGAAATCGGGCTCCGCCTCTTCCTCGGTGGTCTCATTGCGCCAGAGGTAGTCCGTATAGTTGCCCAGAAACACTTCCGCCGTACCCTCGCGAATCACGATAAGCTTATCCGCCAAGCGGTCGATGAGCGCGCGGTCGTGCGACACCATAACGATGGAGCCGGGGTACTCTTCGAGCGCCCCTTCAAGCGCTTCGCGCGACGCGATATCCAGATGATTTGTGGGCTCGTCCAGCAGCAGGAGGTTTGCGTTTTTCAGTACCAGCTTCGCCATGGCGACGCGGCTACGCTCGCCGCCGCTCAACGTCGAGATGGGTTTGAAAGCGTCATCGCCGGTGAAGAGAAAGCGGCCTAAGAATTTCCGCGTTTCCACGGGCTTCATTTGTGGCGCGGCCCGTTGCGCTTCCGAAAAGACGTCGCTCTCTTCGATGAGATCCGAGTGTTGCTGATCGTAATAGCCCAAGGATACCTTATGGCCGATCCGCACCTCGCCTGAGCTGCCTTCGAGCGCGCCACGGAGGTGATTGAGGAGTGTAGTTTTTCCGGAACCGTTCGGCCCAATGATGCCAATGCGCTCGCCGCGCTCGACGAGAAACGATACGCCCGAATACAGGTCGAGGTCGCCGTAGGCCATGCACAGATCCTTCGCATCCAGTACAAGTTGGCCGCTTCGCACGACTTCGCCCATTCCAAATTTCGCCGACGTGCCCTCCGTGAGCGGGGCGTCAACCTTGGCCAGTTTTTCCAGCCGTTTCACCCGGCTCTGTACTTGCCGGGACTTCGTGTTTTTGTAGCGAAAACGGTCGATCCATTTTTCTTCGCGGTCAATGAACGCCTGCTGGCGGTCATAGGCCGCGCCTTGTTGTTCTTGCTGCAACAATTTTTCTTTTTGGAAGGCGTCGTAATTACCCGTATAGCTCTTGAGTCCGGCCCGCTCGACTTCCACGATCCGCTTGACGACGGCATTCAACATGCGGCGGTCATGGGAGATAATGACGAAGGCCTTCGGCCATTCCTTCAGAAATCCTTCGAGCCACTCGCGCGCGGACAGGTCGAGGTGGTTTTCCGGCTCGTCGAGAAGAAGGAGGTCGGCGTCTTCGAGCAACACCAGCGCCAGCATGAGGCGCGTCCGCTGACCACCGCTCAACACGCTGAACGTAAGTTCAAACTCATCTTCACCGAATCCCAACCCCGTCAGCACACGGCGGGCCTTCGCGCGGAACTCATAACCGCCGCCCAATTGAAACGCGTCCTGCAAGGCGCTGTACTCCACCAAGGCCGTGTCGTCCCCCTCGGCGATAAGGTGTTCCATCTCCGACATGCGCGCTTCCATATCGATAAGGTGCGCGAAGCGGTCGAGGGCGAGTTCATGCATCGTGGCCTCGGGGTCTACATCGGGCGCTTGATCCAGGCACGCGATCTTCGCGCGCCTCATCCGTTCGACCGTTCCCGAGTCGGGCGTTGTTTCGTTTGTGATCAGGCGGAAGACGGTGGATTTCCCAGAACCATTTCGGCCGATCAAGCCGATCTTCTCGCCCTCTTCCACACGGAAACCCACGGTATCCAACACGGGATCGCCGCTGAAAAACTTACTAACCTTGTCCAACCGAATTAAACTCATTCCTACCTTCCCGATCCCGGCGTGCCCGTGCGTGCCATCGCCCACAATTTCGCATACTTCAAAAACACCGAAAACGCCCCCAGCCCGCAAAGCACCGCGCCCGCATAGCCATCTAAGAATCCGCGGCGCAACCCATACATCTTGAGAAACTTGACCACGGGTCGGAGCGTCAGATCGGAAAGGCGCGCGCGCTTCCCTTTCTCGAATAGATCCGCCGCGCCCCAGGTTGTGAAGCGCTGCATCGTGGCGAAATACTCCTCGAAATCGCGGTAGGTGTCGTGGTACATGGGCTCTTCGACGACGTTCACCGCGCCCTGTACCTCCACGCGCGAATGGACACGCTGCTCCAGATACCGCCCCTTGGCCGTGCGAAAGAGACGCAGGTTATAATCCCGCTGCCAGCCGCAGTAGCGAATTAATTCTCCAAAAAAATAGGAACGGCGCCGAATCTGGTATCCGTCCGCCCCGCCATCCGCCGCGACGATACGCCGGATCTCCTCAGCCAGCGGTTCCGGCACCCATTCATCCGCATCCAACACCAGCGTCCATTCCGTCTCGATTTGGGGGATCGCCCAATTGCGTTGATCCGCCGCATTCTCGTAGGGGCGCACCGCGATATGATCGGTGAATTCGCGCGCGACACCCTCGGAGCCGTCATTGGTTTTCGCGTCGACCACACAGAAGAGGTCATCCGCCCACGACACGCTCTCCAGGCAGCGGGCCAGTCGGTCGCCCGCGTTGGGCACGAGGGTAAGTACGGTTAACTTACCCACGGCACCTCCCCGCGAGCAAGTCGCCCGCTATCCCGGAGAACATCCCCCTTGATCCCCCTTCAAAGGGGGACTTGGAAAAGGTCCGAGGGACGATAGTCCCCCTTTGAAGGGGGATCAAGGGGGATGTCGCGCTTCGCTTATTCTCTAATCCCATCTCATGTTCCTAGCAATTCCTCATACACTTTTGTCGTATCCGCCACCATCCGCTCGACCGAAAAATTCTCCGCGACAAACCCCGGGCCGCGCGCGGCCATCGTGCGCGCTGCATCCATGTCATTTATCGCCTCAAGAAGGGCGTTGGCGAGGGCATTCGGATCGCGGTTGGGCACAAGATACCCTGTTTCACCATTGCGTATCATTTCGGGGATCCCGCCCGCGACGGTCGCGACCACCGGAACGCCGCACGCGAGGCCCTCGAGCACACTGGTGCCGAGCCCTTCTGACCAACTGGACGACACGTAAACATCCGCCGCGTGAATCACGGCGGGGGCGTCATCGCGATGGCCCAACAAGCGCACCCTCGCGGCTAGGCCAAGTTCTTCGATCAGGCTTTCGATACGTGATCGCAATTCGCCCTCGCCCGCGATCACGAGCCTGGCCTCGGGCTCTTGCGCCACGACATGCGCCATGGCGTTCACCAGGGTCTCGTGATCCTTGTGTCCGACAAGCGCGCCGGCCGAGACGAAGAGGGGGGCGTCCTCGGGCACACCGAGAGAGGCGCGTGAAGCGGGGGCCACATCCAGCCGCGCCGCGTCCACCGCGCTATAGACCACACGCCGCTGCTGTTCGGGAATTCCGTATTCCGCCAGCACCTCATCCACGTTGCCCGACACGCACAGAAACATATCGGGGAGCGAGTATTTCCATCGATTTACGCGGCCATTCCTCGGCACGAAACTTACGCGCCGCGATACGACCACCTTGCCCCGTCGCGCGAACAGGCGCGCTAAGCAGGCCATGGTGTGCGCATGGCTTGTGTGCGCATGAAGGATGTCGATTCGTTTTTTCTTGACGATCCGGGCCACGCGCCAAGCCGTGGCCACATCGGCTTCGTTCCGGTACGCCGCCGTCTCCCGAGCGATGGCGCGGCCCGCGTGTTCCGCCTGGACGAAACGCCCGCTCGGCCTTCCGCACAACGTGACCTCGTGGCCCGCGTCCACCAGCCCCGCCATGAGCCAGCTCGCCTGTTGCTCGCCGCCGCGCCAACCAAGCTGCTCATCTAAATGCAGAATATTCACGGCGTTCAGGCGTTTCCGGCGAGGCGTTGGCGGTGAATATTGATTGCGGTGCGGTATGCGTCTACGGTACGCCTCGCGAATATCTCTACCGTGAATTCATCGAGTACCCGTTGCCGCCCGGCCTTGCCCAGTTCGGATCGGCGCGCGGGATTCTCTGCGGCTTCGCGAATTGCATCGGCCAACGGTTCAACCGTTCCGGCAGGAACGACCCAACCCTCGACACCGTCCCGAACGATCTCCGTCAGTCCGCCATAGTTCGAAGCGATAACCGCTTTTTCCGCGGCCATCTGTTCCTTCAGGCTAAACGAAGAGGTGTCGCAATCGACGGAAGGCTGCACGCCGACATCGAAGGCCTGCGTGCACCGGGACATATCCTCGCGAAAGCCCGCGAAGAGTACCTGCGATTCGAGCGATAACTCCGCGACCAGTTTTTCCAGATCTTCTTGGAGTTCGCCTTGGCCGAGTACGAGCACCTTTAGATTTGGGATCGCGTCGCGCAACGCCGCCACAGCCCGAAATAAATACACATGGCCCTTCGCCGGAACGAGCCGCGCCGCGATTCCCAGCACGAAATCCGACGCGCCATATCCAAACTCTTCACGCGCGGATTGACATTCTTCCGTATTCGGCCGAAACGCCTCCGCATCCACGCCATTGTGAATGGAACACATGCGCTGCGCGTCAAATGTCTTCTGCGCAGCCAATTCGCGCCGTACGACATCGCACACGACGATCTGGTAGTCGGTCCATCGAGTATTGAGTACCCGGTTCGCCAGCGTTTCCTTGACGGCGTAGGTATTGTGTCGCGTGCGCACGAGGCAAGCCGGGAAGCCCTTGAGGCGGTTTCCGACCGCGCACGACCAGTGGTCCTGCGACAGGTTCACATGGATAATATCCGGCGACTCGTGGCGGATAAACTCCCCGACGACTTTCAAGTCGCGGCGCCACGCGCCCAAGCGGAGCCCGCCGCCGAAGGGGAACTGGTCCAGCGCACGGCAGCCCGCTTCCGCCGCCTTCTCCACAAGCACACTCCCGGGTCGGCAGCCCACGGTAATCTCATGGCCTTGGCGAACCAGTTCGCCCGCGAGGTTCGCGATATAGCGCACTTGGCCACCGCCGTCAAGATGCGGGTCCGTGATTAAGATTTTCAAGGGGGTGTCGGTATCGATCACGAAACATCCGGCCCGGTTCCGCCCCAGGGAGGGGAGTCGCCATGGCCGCCTTTACTCGGAGGAGTCGGCGTCCTCGCCATCTTCATCCGCCGCCTCGTCTTCATCCGCATCCGCGTCGGCCTCCAGATCGCCGTCGCTATCAGAATCCCCTTCGTCGTCGGAGGCGTCCTCAGCTCCCTCGCTCGCTTCCGGCAGGTCGAAGCTGGTCAACACATCGTCGATGCGCTCATTCGTCTGGTCCAACCGTTCCATCGCGGCGTCCAATTCCAAGTCAATCTCACTAAGCCGCTCGCCTCGGTTTATTGCAACACGTTCTTTCTTAGCCATGAATCCTTCCCATTACTACACAAAGCCGAAACCGGTCCCCGGCTATAGTCCTCAGAAACTTAGAACGGGGGGGACGCTTAAAAGCTCGGCGTCGACACGGCATTCAGTTCTTCATAGAATTCAGAAAGCAGGCGTGCCCGCTCTTCGACATTCATAACCTCGTTATCTTGTGCGATGACGGCCCAGGAGTCCTCATCGGTACATGACCGGAGGCTCGATACATCCTCCGTGGTCCAATCATCCCGAATGGCAAGGTTTGCTACGCGGGTAAGCGCGGCAAGCTTCGGATCCTTCGCGTCCGCGAGAGTCCGATCCTCCCGGTCGTGGTGAAACCACAGGGCATCTGCCAACGTGTCAGGCATGTTCCATCGCTTCGCCAACACCGCCGCTGCATCCGCGTGATCGAATCCGAAGGCCTCCTTCTCCAATTTGCAAAGGGCCTCCGAGTGGCCATCTCCCTGATCGAAGATTCGCTCATACTTTTCTTTCATCTGACGCCACAACACCATCTTGCCGATATCGTGTAGGAGGCCCGCGATGAAATCTTCCCCTTGCAGATTCAGCCGAAGATGGGTGCCAAGCTTCTTGGCGAATCCCGCCACCTTCACCGAATGATCCCAGAAGTTAAGTTGATTCAAGAGGCGTTCCGTCGAGCTGTCCTTAAGCGATTCCACCACGGATATGCCCAACACGATGTTGCGAACCTCGCGGACACCCAGGATGACGAGGGCAAGCTTCAGCGTGCCCACAACCTGTTTCATGCCGTAATACGGTGAGTTGCTCACCTTGAGCAGCTTGGCCGTCAGCGCCGGATCCTTCTCGATGACGCGGCTCACTTCGCTCATCGCCACGTCGGGGTCGCTCGTGGCGCGCAACACCTCCGCGACCACTTCCGGCATGGGAGGCAGATCGCCCACTCGTCCGATCGCGCGCTCGATAGATCGACTGCTTTTCAAGAAATCCTCCGCCCAAAACCTACCGCGTTAACAACACGGGACACGGCGCGTGATTCGTGACATACGCCGTTGTGCTTCCCACGACTAATTCCCGCACTTTGGTATGCCCATACGCGCCCATGACAACCAAATCCGTTTCGGAATCACGGGCGTGCGTCACGATACCCTCGCTGGGGTCCGCGTCCAAAGTAACATATTCCGGCGTCACCTCGTGCGCTTTAAGATAATCTTCCGCGTCCCGAAGCAGCCCTTCCCCGCCATCGTTTCCGACCACCAGCACCTCGAAGGGCACATGCCACGATTCGGCGAGCGAGGTACCAAACTGCAGCGCTTTCTTTGCGTGCGCCGAGCCGTCGTATGCCACGGTGAACCGTTTCAATTTCGCTTCGGCCCGACCGCTCACCAGCACCGGGCATTTGGCCCGACGGATTACCGCCTGCGTCGTTGATCCTATGAGGCCATCGAGGATGTCGCTGTGTTCGCCTACGCGACCCATCACCACCATATCCATCAACTCGCTGCAATGCGCGATACGCTCGCTCACCACGCCCGTCTCCAAACTGGTTTCCGCAGGAACACCCGCCGCGCTGCACAGTTCTTCAAAGGCCTTTAAGGCCGCCGTGCCCCGCTCGGTGAGAATCGTGGAGATATTGGACTGATAGTTTACGAAGGGTGCTGTGCCAAGGGACGCTGAAATATCGCGAAGAAACGGGCCTTCGAGCAGGCGCACATCGACCACGTGAAGGCCGTGTAGGCTTGCCCCGTGCTGCTGCGCCAGCGCCACAGCATATTGTACTCCGACGACGGCGCAGGGACTGCCGTCTGTGGGGACTAAAATTTTTTTAACCATCGCTATCCGGAACCTTACTTAAAGTCAGTTTTAATATGCTCGTATGGTAGCAGAGGCGGACTGTTTCTGTACATACTCGCCAAATGCCTTGAGAATTCCGATTCCTACCGACTGACTCTTTTCCGGATGAAACTGCGCGCCGAACACGTGACCGCGCCCCACCACGGCGGGAAAATCGATGCCGTAGTTCGTCGTCGCGTAGATCAATTCATCCTCCGAAGGCCGCGCATAGTAACTATGCACAAAATAGACATACGAGCCCTGGTCCAGATAGGTGAATAAGGGACAGGGCCGCCCGTCCACGGGCTCCAACTCGTTCCATCCCATATGGGGAACCTTCAAGCCCATGACTTGGGCATCCGAAAAACGCACCACCGTGCCCGGCAAGATGCCAAGCCCCGGCGAACCCTCGCCTTCTTCTCCCCATTCGAAGAGCATTTGCATCCCGACGCAAATCCCCAACAGGGGCCGGCCGCCGTTCACGGCTGCGAGGAGCGGATCCACAAACCCGCGCTCGCGCAGGCCATCGAAGCAGTCCTTAAACGCGCCCACGCCGGGCAGGACAATGCCATCGGCCCGTTCCAAATCAGAGGGGTCACTCGAAATCATCGCCGTGTGCCCAGCCTTCTCCAGCCCTTTTTGCGCGCTGCGAAGGTTGCCCATTCCATAATCGATAACAACGATCACGTCTGGAGCATCCCCTTAGTAGACGGCACCCCCTTTACGCGCGGGTCTTGCGAGACCGCTTCGCGTAAGGCGCGCGCAAAGGCTTTAAACAGCCCTTCGATAGAGTGATGCACATTCGATCCGTACCGGAGATTCAGGTGCAGGGTGATACGGCTATTCATCGCGAAAGCCTGAAAAAATTCCCGCGCCAATTCCGCATCGAATTCCCCGACCCGCGCGCCGGGTATGTCGGCATTGAACACCAGAAAGGGGCGTCCGCTCACATCCACCGCGGCCTCAGCCAGCGCCTCGTCCATAGGCACCGTAGCCCGCCCGTAGCGCGTGATACCCACGGGCTCACCCAAGGCTTTCAGAAAGGCCTGCCCCAAACAAATGCCTACATCTTCCACCGTGTGGTGCGCGTCAATCTCTAAATCGCCCTGAGCTTGTACCGTCACGTCGAAGAGGCCGTGCTTCGCCAAGTGAGTAAGCATGTGATCGAAAAAGCCCACGCCCGTCGAGATGTCGGAACGCCCTTCGCCGTCTAATTCCACTGAGACCGAGATCGCCGTCTCTTTCGTCTTACGAGTGATTTCGCCTGTACGCATGATTCGTCTTCCCTCGCCCGAGTTTGGGGATGGGCGCCACCTTCAAACAAGTCGGTTCTTCACGGATTTCCGGGATACGCGTCTCACGTTGACCTATTCTACGCTTACTTACGCCAGTTCTTCCTAAGAGCGGTACGGAAGTGCTGTGCGCTGAAGGCGCATAACTCCTCAGCCCAGGGTTCGCGAAGCGTACCCTGGGT
>JAPYPO010000110.1 GCA_029937645.1 Candidatus Hydrogenedentota bacterium | reverse complement strand
TTCAATCTCATTGGCTCCGGTCGCCGACGGGTCCATATGGGTAATCTCGGCTTAAAAGAGGAAACGCGCCGGTGGTCGAGTTCGGATTGCGAAATATACCCTATCAGCAAAAGCCACGATTCAATTTGAAAAATAATGATATAGCAGCCGAAAAATGCTCAACTACTTGAAAATTACTAATCTAAGTGTAGGCCTTATCATGAACTTCAAACACACCAAGCTCGAATGGAAGCGCTTCGTACTATAATCAGAAAAACCACGATCAAACACGAATTCGTGTCCATTAGTGTCCATTCGTGGTTCAAGAATTGGAGAAAACCCATGCCACTCACTGAAGGAAAAGTACTTGTCGCCCAGGGCGGCGGCCCCACCGCCGTCATCAACCAAAGCTTCGTGGGGGTCGTACTCGAATCCCGCAAGTTTTCCCAAGTGACCCGTGTCTACGGTGCGCTCCATGGGGTGCGGGGCATCGTTGACGAGGATTTTATCGACCTCACCGAAGCCACCACACGTAACCTCAACGCCGTCGCGAACACCCCCTCCTCCGGCTTGCTCACTACCCGTGACAAACCCGACGCGGCCTACTGCCGAAAGATATTCGGAGTCTGCAAGGCGCACGATGTCCGCTATTTCTTCTACTGCGGCGGCAACGACAGCGCCGACACCTGCCGCATCGTCAACGAGGAAGCCTCGAAGGCCGGCTACGAACTGCGCGTCATTCACGTTCCCAAGACCATCGACAACGATCTCAAAGTTACCGACCATTGCCCCGGCTACGGATCCGCGGCAAAATACGTGGCCCAGGCCTTCGCCGGCGTGAACCTCGACAACCGCGCCTTGCCCGGCGTCTACATCGGGATTGTCATGGGCCGCCACGCGGGATTCCTGACCGCTGCGGCCGCCCTGGCGCGGATGTACCCCGACGACGGCCCGCATCTCATCTACTTGCCCGAACGCCCGTTTAGCAAGAAGCAGTTCATCGCCGACGTGAAGAAGACCTACGCGAAGTACGGCCGCTGCATGATTGCCGTATCCGAAGGCATCGCCGACGCGAAAGGCCGCGCCATCGCGGAACAATTCTCCGGCGGTGAAAAAGACTCTCACGGAAATGTTCAACTCTCGGGCACGGGCGCGCTCGGCGATCATCTCGCCTCGTGGATCAAACAAGGCACCAGCATCTCCCGAGTCCGCGCCGACACACTGGGCTACATCCAGCGCAGCTTTCTCGGCTGCGTCAGCGAAGTCGATCAGGCCGAAGCCAGGGAAGTGGGTGAGAAGGCTGCCCAGTTCGCCATCTGGCATAACCTGGACGGAAGTGTAGCCATCAAACGCGTGGGCGACTACGCCGTCGAATATTTCCTGACGCCGCTATCCACGGTAGCGCGTCACGCCACGGAAATGCCAAACAAGTTCATCAACAAACAAGGCAATAACGTGACCGACGCCTTTCTCCGTTACGCGCGGCCCCTCATCGGAACGATGCCCAGCGTGGCCAGAATTTCAGCCCCAACCGTAAAGAAGATTCTGAATAAGAAATAGGGGTTAGCCTGCATAGTGGTTCCCCAAAAACCCTTGGACGCTTTGCGCTACCCCAAGATCTTCCGGCACAACTCGTTAAGCATCTTTCCGTCAGCCGAGTCGCCTAATTCCTTCTTCATCGCGCCGGTCAGTTTGCCCGCGTGCGTGATCTCGGGATGCTCGGCAGCGTAGGCGCGGACCTTCGCCTCCAAGTCCTCCGCCGAAAGCCGCGTCGGCACGAACTCCTCCAAGACGGTTATCTCGAATTCTGCCTTCTGCGCCTCCTCCTCCTTGCCGTGCTCACGAAAAATATCGATGCTCTGATGCCGCTTTTTCACTTCCGAACGGATCGCAGCGATATAGTCCGCGTCGCCTAAGTCCTTAGCGCCAGACTTCTCCTTCATCAAAATGGCCCCCTTGGCCATGCGCAAACAATCCAGCCGTTCCGGCTGCCGATTCTTCATGGCCGACTTGATGGCCTCCTGCAGGGTGTCGCGTACGCTCATTGCCGCCTCCTTAGGGTTTCGTTTCAATGTACGCGCTTGCCGCCGCGGAATGCAATCCTCCGAGGCCCGAATGGCTCCTCCTGCCCCTGCGCTTTCTCTTTGCCACCCTAGCAAAGGCTCCCTTCGCGGCAAAGAAAAATTCAAAGAAAAAGGACAGAAGAAGCAAGAAACACGAGACCCATCTGCCCCTTACCCTACCCGTTCGCCGCACGGGAGGCGTGCCGCGAAAACAAGGGAGGAGCTTGAAATGAAATCGAAGAACCCCGCAGATACGCCGTTGGAATTCCGCTCACGGAATTATCTCTTTGGCATACCCTCGGGTATTCATGTGTTGGAAACCCTGGATGCAACGCGATCGCCCTGGGCCGAGACTGCCAAGGAAGTCGAAGCGGGACTGCGGCGCGGCACTCACAAGGAACGGCAACTCGCGTGGGTGCGCAGCCAGATGCTGCTGCGGCTTACGAAATCGGAACAGGAGGCCATCACGCTCTACTACTTTCACGGGCTAAACTACCGTCAAGCAGGCATCCTGCTTCACATGAACGGATCATCCGTATACCGCGCCACGCGCCGGGGAATCCGGAAGCTAAAAGAGGCAGCGCGAGAATCCGGCAAGAATCTCACGCGAAGACGCAAAGGTGCAAAGTAGAACTAAGCAAAAAAGGGACGCAAGCGTAGCGAGATACGAGCGGGGAGGCATCCCTCCTCGCGGCTATATTTTAGAATTACTTTCTTTGCAGAGTACCACCCCCGTACCTGGGGCGAATCGTGGAAGAAGATCAGACTAAACGGAAGCGCCTGAATGTGGGACCGCCGAGGGCGGCGGTCCCACATCTATACACTTGACCGAAATGCAGCCATGAGATCACGAGCGTTTCCCAGGAGGAGGCGAAGCCGACGCGGCAATCTTCTCGCCGGAAGACGAGCGCGGTGCCCATGCGCCGAAAGAGCAGGGCGCAGCCGGAAGCCAAACCATGCCCGATATAGATTGCTTGTCGTTCTTCCAATGACGGGATAGAATACGTTGCTCTTAGTCGCCTGTAATGTCGTTTACCCGCGAGAAGAGGGCATTCAGGCGGGCGCGATCAGGCCTGGGCAAGTCCTCCCGCAGTAACGATTCAATGTTCATGTGTAGGTGATCTACGTTGCCGGTACCCGAGAGCACCACGTTGACGCCCGGCTCATGTCGGCAAAATCGATAGGCCGCCTCGGTTACGCTTTCAGCCCCTTGTTCGTGCAGCAGGAAGCCCAGGGGGTCCTTGAGATCCTCATTCGTGAGGTCGACGAGGCCGCGGTCTCGGAGATCGCGCAGCGTGTCCCGCAAACGATCGGTGCTGCTGAGCGCGCGCCGCACGGCAAACATGATAAGGGTGCCGACATTTTTTTCGATTGCCTGCGAGAAAATGGTGTCCCTCGCGGTTTGGTTCAGGAGGTTGTAGCCGAGCATCATCACGTCCCAGCAATCGTCTTGCAACGCCTGTTGCAGCATCGTGTGGCCGATATCCGTTTCGAAGGATTCCGTGAGCCCGACGAATCGAATCTTCCCCTGTCGCTTTAATTCCAAGAGTGTCGGGAGGACCTCGTCTCGCATGTAGGAGTAGGTCGTCGGCAGGACGGAGTGCAGGTTGTAGATATCGACGTAGTCCGTGCCGAGCCGTTGCAGGCTGGCCTCTAGGCTTTGGGTGATGGCCTCCTTGGAGAGAGGCGCGTTGTCCCGGGGGGTCATCTTCTTTGTTGCGACAACGACGTCTTCGCGGTTTACCTCACGCAGCGCTTTGCCTATCAGCGGCTCCGTTCCATAAACTTCCGCGGTATCAATGATGTTGATGCCCGCATCGAGCGCGGATCTCACGACGCGCACAGAGTCAGCTTCGCTCTTGTTTTGCCGTTGCCCGATCTTGCTGGGTCCGCCGCACCCGAGGCCGACGACACTCACGTTGAGGCCGGTTCGTCCTAGAGTTGTATAGTCCACCGTTTCTCCTAAATCCTCGATGTGTGGGAAGAAGTGCGAGAGATGTCGATCTCGGCGCGCCAGCGAGCCTGCGTCAGAGATGGGTACCTGCCGAGCGCCGCCATGATACAGGCTGTCATGCGGCCTTTGGTATTCGGCTCTATCTACTCTTTCTCTTGGAGGGCGTCGTAAATCGCCTGGGCGCTGAGCGCGTGCATGGCGGGGCTCCAATGGCCGTCGAAGGGAAGGCGCCGTTCGTCCGGGGCCAACGCGGCCGCGGGTTCGTGCCAGTCCAGGAAGGTAAGGCCGTCGATGCCTTCGAGTGTTTTGAAGTGCCTGCGAAACTCTTCGTTTTCCGGCGAGGTCGTCTGCACGAGCGTGATGGCGCTGGGATTAAACGCGCGATAGTCCTCGTGGAACAGGATTATCTGTTCGAGAGTGCGCTTCCAGTCTTCGGCGCCTATTATCGAAGCGCTTTGCGTATCCAGCTGAACTTGCGGTTCCTTTTTTTTCTTTGAGCGCAGGAAGATATTGTGACGGATGATCTTGGATTGGGTCAGAGCGAAACGATAGAGGTGCGAGCGCTGGCGCAGAAATTTCTTGCCTGGCAAGCGGACGAGCCCGTTTTCTTTGAAGACAAGCTCGCCGTTGAGGAACAGCCGATCATCCAGCGGGTCGTTTCCGCAGAATGTCAGCACGATCGCATCGGGATTAAATTGGGCAAACGTCGCGCGGCCATACTTGACTTCCTGCGCCGTGCCCCAGCCCGGTGTGCCTGCGTTGATCACGCGGCGGGGGAGGTTGGGGCCCGCGAATAACTCATCGAGCTTGGTGTCCAGGCGATCGGCGACATCGACCCCGTAGCCGAAGATGAACGAGTCCCCCAGGAGGAGAATCGTTTTCGAATCGGTGGAAAGATTGGCGGGCGGCTCGTCGTCGCGATGGCCGATGCTGTTGGTTTTTACGTGCATGGTGTAACCGAATCCGATGTAAGGAAAATCTTGCTCGAAGTTTTTCTTTAGGACGTAGGCATACTCGTCGCTCTCGGCGAACCAGCGGGGAATTTCCTGTTGGGGCACGACGAGGCGGACGACCGTTTCGGCGACGAGGGCCGCGAACAGACACCCAAACAGCAGGAGGGTGGCCGCGCCAAGTATGCGTTTGTAGGCCGGACGTTTGAGCATGCATTCACCATAGCATAGACCCCTCAAACGGGGAAACGCGCTCAAGAGTCGCATCGCGCAAGTCTTGGCTAGATTCAAATCTTTTACGAAATGGCGACAATCGACCTCGATGCGACCCTTTGCCGTGTCTGAAACTTTGCGCCTGTTCCGACCCGTGTGATATAAATTCTTCACCTTGTCGCGCTCTGTCCTTATGGAAAGTATTACCCCTACCATGCGTATAGCCGAGCCTCTTATCTGCATGGCCTCTACGTCGCGCGGTCGCGCCTGATGGACCGCCCGCTCATCTTGGTGACGAACGATGATGGAGTCCACGCGCCTGGTTTGGCCGTGTTGGCATCTTCCCTAGAAGGACTCGGGGAAGTGCAGGTCTACGCGCCGGACCGCAATCAGAGCGCCGTGGGCCACGGGATTTCCTTGCACCGCCCTCTCCGCGTCCAACAAATAAAGGATGGCTGGCACAGCGTTGATGGCACCCCCACGGATTGTGTGCTGCTGGCGGTGAAACATTTGCTGGGCCGGCGTCCGGATTTGGTGGTTTCCGGTATCAACAACGGGCCGAATCTGGGGGATGACGTGACCTATTCGGGAACCGTCGCCGGGGCCTATGAAGGGATGCTGCTGGACCTTCCGTCTATAGCCTTTTCCGCGCTGAGCCGTGAGCCGAACCATTGGGACGCGGCTGGGGCCGTAGCCTGCCGCGTCGCGGAGATGGCGCTTGCGAAAGGGCTTCCGCTGGAGACGATGTTGAACGTGAATATCCCGGACGTTCCGCTCGGCGCGCTCAAGGGTATTCGCCCGACACACATGGGACGCCGCAGGTACGAGGACGACATTATTCACCGGGAGGATCCGCGCGGCGTTTCGTATTACTGGATCGGCGGCGAGGAGCCCAAGCATGTGATCGCCGACGGAACCGATTTTGACGCTGTCGAGAACGGCTATGTGAGCATTACGCCTTTGCATCGGGACTTAACGAATTACGCGAGCCTCGATAGATTCGAAGACCTGCGCTTGAGCCTTCCGGAATTCTTCGAGGCTCCAACCGACTCACCCCGAAAGAATTGACGGTACCCATGGGCTGGATACGGAGATTATATGACTGGGTCTTGGGCTGGGCAGACACGCGCCACGGAGTGACAGCGCTGGCCGTGTTATCCTTCGCGGAGTCCAGTTTTTTTCCGATTCCTCCCGACGTTCTTCTCGTCGCCCTGTGCCTGGGAAACCGGGCTAAGTGGCTCCGATTCGCCCTGGTTTGCAGCGTTGCTTCCATACTTGGCGGGCTGGTGGGTTATGGGATTGGGTGGGGTTTTTGGCAATCGCTCGATCAGTATTTCTTCGCCTACGTTCCGGGGTTTAGCCCCGAGAAATTCGAAGCCGTTAAGGGTATCTACGAAGACTGGAATTTCTGGATAGTCTTTGTTGCTGCGTTTACGCCGTTGCCCTACAAGGTGATTACGATCACGGCCGGCGTCATGGCGATCAACCTCCCCATGTTTTTTATTGCCACGGTTGTCGGCCGCTCGGCGCGTTTCTTCCTGGTGTCGGCGTTGCTGGCGCGTTACGGGGAACCGGTGCGGGATTTTATCGACCGAAAATTCAATCTGGTTACGATCGCGTTCGCGGTCCTGTTGGTGGGTGGATTCGTGGTATTGGAGTTTGTGCTATAGTGATGGACTCATTCCTTTGTGCTCGCTCGTTCAAATTCATGTATCCTTGGTCGTAGCGTTTATCAATCGAGTTTCCGTAATTCCGAAGGAGGAAGTCTCATGATCACCGAGAAAACTTCGCGCTGGTTTGTGGCGGGAATGTGCGTGTTATTTGCGGTTATGGTTGTCAGCCCGGCCTCCGCCGAAGACACGTGGCCGCAGTTCCGTGGACCGGCGATGAACCCCGCGCTCGAAGACAATCCCAACCTTCCCGACACCTGGAGCACCACGGAAAACGTGGAGTGGGTCACGGATATTCCGGGCCTTGGTTGGTCGAGTCCGGTCGTGTGGGGTAACAAGGTGTTCTTAACCACTGTAGACGCCGCTGGGAATTTCGAGCAGCCAAAGGACGGCCTTTATAACGCTCGAGTCTTCGGACGATCACTCGATTTGGAGCACGGCTGGATCGTGTATTGCCTTGCATTAGACTCGGGCGAGGTGCTCTGGAAGAAGCAAGTTCTCACGGAGAAGCCGGTCGTCAGTAGACACCCGAAATCCACCTATGCGTCCGAGACACCCACCACCGACGGCGAACGGGTGTATTTCCTATTCGGCGACGTGGGCCTCTACTGTTTTGACATGGAGGGCAACGCGGTGTGGACTCATGAAATTCAGCCCTTTAAGACAAGGGGCGATTACGGCGCAGCCGCCTCGCCGGTTCTCTACGATGACAAGGTCATCATGGTTTACGACAACTTAGAATCGTCTTATATTGCTGCGTACAACAAAGTCACGGGCGAGGAAATGTGGCGTACCGCGCGTGACGAGACGATGAGTTTTGCAACGCCCTATATCTGGGAGAACGACCTGCGGACGGAGATCGTTACGATGGGAGATAACCGGACCCGTTCGTACGATCTCAACGGCAACTTAATTTGGGAACTGGATGGGCGTAATTCCTACGTATGCATCCCTTCGCCTTTTGCGAGCGACGGTTTGTTATACCTCGATTCCGGATACGTTGGGGATAAGCATCGACCCGTTTACGCTATTCGCCCGGGCGCGAACGGCGACATCACCATGGCCGAAGGACAGACGAGTAGCGAATTCGTCGCGTGGTACCAGCCCGAGGCCGGAAATTACAACGCCTCGCCGCTCGTCTATCGCGGCCTGTACTACTGCGTACGTGATCGGGGCGGATTCGAGTGTTATGACGCGAAGACGGGCGAGCCGGTTTACAGTCAGAAGAAAATCGTCGACAAAGGGCGCGCGAGTTTCACGTCGTCGCCCTGGGCCTACAACGGCAAAGTCTTTTCCCTGAGCGAACAGGGCAATACGTATGTCGTCGAAGCGGGACGCGATTTCAAGCTACTCCACCAGAATAGTTTGGGCGAGATGTCCATGGCGTGCCCCGCCATCGTGGGCGACCGGCTCCTCATCCGAACGGTCTCGAAGCTGTACAGCATCAAGAAGATGTAGGTCTGCTCGCGTAGTTTAGACCCGTTCCACGGGAAATTGGGACAGGAACGACGGCGAAAACCGCGTGCCTTCTTATGCGCGGTGGCACCCAAGAGCTTCTGTCTTTCAATGCGGGTAAAGCTTGGCTTCGCAGGAGCGGGGCCGACGTGGTATATTCACCCGCGTAGCCACTTGTCGCGTGAGAAACTTTCCGGTGCCCCTGCTTTCTGTAGAAAACCTAACGACCCATTTCCACACTCGAAACGGCGTGGTTCGCGCTGTGGATGGTATTTCCTATTCCATCGAGAAGGGCCAGACGCTGGGTATCGTGGGCGAGTCGGGTTCGGGAAAATCGGTTTCGTGTTATTCGTTGCTGGGGCTTATCCCCACCCCTCCCGGGCGTATCGAAGGCGGGACGGCCCTGTTCGATGGCGCTGATTTGTTGTCGCTGAACCGGCGGGAACTTCAGGCCATTCGAGGCCAGCGCATCTCGATGATTTTCCAGGACCCCATGACCGCGCTCAACCCGTATATGTCCATCGGCGATCAACTGACAGAACCGCTTCGCGTTCACGAGAAGATGGCGAAGGCCCAGGCGATGGACTGCGCAGTCGAGGCGTTGGAGTCGGTGGGTATTCAAGACGGCGCGCGGCGCATGAAAGATTTCCCGCATCAGTATTCGGGCGGGATGCGGCAGCGGGTGATGATCGCGATGGCGCTGATTACCAAGCCGGATTTGCTCATCGCAGACGAACCGACGACGGCCTTGGATGTGACGGTTCAGGCCCAAATTCTCGATCTGATCAAGAAGATGCAGCGGGAGTTGGGCATGGCGGTGATTCTCATTACGCACGACATGGGCGTTATCGCGGCCATGTGCGACCGCGTCCTCGTCATGTACGCGGGCCGAATCTGCGAAGCCGCGAACGCCGACGAACTATTCGGCGCGCCACGCCACCCCTACGCGAAGGCCCTTATGGCGAGTATGCCTTCTGCCCACGAACACGGGGAGGAGCTTTACACGATTCCGGGCATGCCGCCCGATTTGAGTGAAACGATGGAGGGGTGTCCCTTCGCCCCGAGGTGCGAGCGCGCGGACGAGCGCTGTACCGTAGGCGCGCCCGCGCTCGAAGCGCTTGAAGGCAGCCACTTGAGCGCATGCATCCACGCGCAGGCGGGTGAATTTTGAGCGAGAATATACTCCAAGTCGAAGGGCTGGAAGCCTATTTCCCTGTGCGCGAGGGGCTGATCTTCGAGCGCGAAGTGGGCACGGTTCGAGCGGTTGATGGCGTCAGTCTCAGCCTCAAGCAAGGGGATATATTGGGCCTGGTGGGTGAATCGGGTTGTGGCAAGACTACACTGTCCCGGGCCATTCTCCGGCTGATTCCGCCGACGGGTGGCCGGGTCGTGTTGAACGGTCAAGACCTCGGCACCCTGAGCCGAAGTGAACTCCGGGCGATGCGGCCGGACGCGCAGATAATTTTCCAGGATCCCTACGCGTCGCTCAATCCGCGCATGACGGTTTTCGATGCCATTGCTGAGCCGTTGTTGACGCATCGACGGGCGGAGAAGGCGTCGGTGAATCACGACGTCGCGGTGCTGATGGAAAAGGTGGGGCTCTCGCCCCATTACATGAAGAAATATCCGCACGAATTTTCCGGCGGACAACGTCAGCGCATCGCGATTGCCCGCACGTTGGCCCTGAAACCCAAACTAATTATCGCCGATGAGCCCGTGTCGGCGCTGGATGTTTCCGTGCAAGCCCAGATCCTGAATCTGATTGCCGCGCTGTGCAAAACGGAGAATCTCACTCTCATCTTTATCAGCCACGACCTTGCGGTCGTTCGCCACGTCGCGCAGCGCATCGCGGTGATGTATCTCGGGAAAATTGTCGAGCAAGGCAACGCGGAAGAGATATTCAAGAATCCGCTTCACCCGTATACGCAGGCCCTCATTAGCGCCGCGCCCTTGCCCGATCCCATTAAGGAGCGCAACCGGAAACGTAACTTGCTCCAAGGCGATCCGCCTTCGCCGTTAAACCCGCCCCCGGGCTGTTCCTTCCACCCACGGTGCCCCGTGGCCGAGGCGCGTTGCTCTCGATCCGTGCCGGTCATGAAGCCCGATGGAGCTGAGCATCAAGCGGCGTGCCTTCTCGTGAAGTGAGCTCCCGCTCATGCTCCGTCGCCTTTGTGGTCTCGTCCGGTGAGATAACCGGGTTAGGTCTGGGTGATGCCACTATCGGACTACTTTCAGGGGGTCTGTCAAAGACCGAATTTCCTGTTATAAATTCTCTCGCTCCGGACCCTACCCGATTCGTCCTCCCCGATTCTCAAGACCGTGATGGAC
>JAPYPO010000693.1 GCA_029937645.1 Candidatus Hydrogenedentota bacterium | reverse complement strand
GCATGAGGATTTTTGAAACGGTTTGGATGGCGATTTTGATCGCGGTCCTAAGCCCTGCCGCAATGGCGCAGACGGGCGAAGGCCCGGAACGCAAAGCTCTGTTTGGCGAACTGCACATGCACACCTGGTGGTCGCTCGACGCGTATAGCATGGCCACGAGGCTGACGCCGGATGATGCCTATGAGTTCGCGAAAGGCATGCCGAAGAAACATCCAAACGGCCAGACCTATCGGATTTCGCGGCCCCTCGATTTCATGGCCGCAACGGATCACAGCGAATTCATGGGGGTCGCCGCACGGATGGGGGATCCCGAACACCCGATGTCAAAACTGCCCATTGCAAAGAGAATCGTGAGTAGCGACAGGGATGAAAGCCGCGCAGCCTACAGCGAACTACGCGCCGCATCGAAGGCCGGCAACCCAGTGGAAGGCGTCGATACTCCCGAGGAGAGGCGAGAGGTGTGGGAGCAAGTCATCGCCTCCGCGAACCGGCATTACAACCCAGGCACATTCACGACATTGGTTGCTTATGAGTGGAGTTCAGGCAACAAGGGTCGGAATCTGCACCGCAACGTATATTTCAAAGGAAACACCGCCCCCACGCCGTTTAGCGCGGTTGATTCCATAATGCCCGAAGATCTGTGGGTATGGATGGACAGCGTACGCGAGGAAGGGTATAGCGTGCTTGCCATCCCCCACAATACGAATGGCTCCGACGGAATCGGCTTTGATCGGGTAGACAGCTTGGGCAATCCGTTGACCTCCGAATATGCGGCAACGCGGAACCGGAACGAGCCCTTAGTCGAAGTAACACAGAAGAAGGGAACCTCGGAAACCCATCCAGCATTGAGCCCGAACGACGAGTTCGCGGACTTCGAGATAAACGAGCTATACGTTGCCCAAGACACTCCGATCACGAACTTCAAGGGAAGCTATGTGCGTGACGCCTACCGCACGGGACTCGAGTTTCAAGATAAGGAGGGCTTCAACCCCTATCGCTTTGGCCTGGTGGGCGCATCGGATAGCCATACAGGTATTACCCCGATTGAGGAAAAAGATCACTCTAGTGTTATGACTTCTGTTGGGCCGCCGAAGCGGGCTGCCAGAGGCCGGGTGGGTTCGGCAAGAGTTCGGCAAATGAGTGTGTCGGGACTGGCGGGCGTCTGGTCCAAGGAAAACACTCGGGAGAGCATCTTCGATTCGCTTGCCCGCAAGGAAACTTGGGGCACCACGGGGCCGCGCATCCAAGTCCGTATCTTCGCCGGCTTCGACATGGCAGGCGTGAAACCCGGCGAGGCCAACTGGGTCGCTGCCGCCTATAAAAAAGGCGTTCCCATGGGTGGCGAGCTAAAGGCTGCCGACGTCACCGGCGCACCCACCTTCGCGCTCTGGGCCATCAAGGATCCGGACAGCGCGAATTTGGATCGAATTCAAATCGTGAAGGTCTGGTCCAGCGGCGGCGTGAGCCATGAGCAGATTTATGACGCGGTATGGTCAGGTGACCGTTCGATTAATCCTAAAACAGGCAAGCTCGCCCCGGTTGGAAACACCGTGAACCTTGAAACCCTCGAATATTCCAACTCCATTGGCGCCGTCGAACTGAAAGGCACCTGGACCGATCCCAAATTCAGAGCGGACCACAATGCCGCCTACTACGCCCGCGTTCTCGAAATCCCTACACCCCGTTGGAGCATGTTCGACGCAAAAGAAGCCGGAATTCCCCACCCACCTGAATTGAGCAAGACAATTCAGGAACGCGCTTACACGTCACCAATCCGTTACGACCACCATTAGTTCTTCTTTTACTGCGATGAAGGGTGCGCTTTTTGGGGAGCGTGCCGGAATATCTTCCGGCCTATCGAACTCAACCCGAAGGAAAAAGGACGGAGAAAATGAAGAATATCTCGATAGCAATACTGATGATCACATTGGGCTTTACGGGCATGGCGAATGCCGAGCAAGCCAGACCGA
>JAPYPO010000692.1 GCA_029937645.1 Candidatus Hydrogenedentota bacterium | reverse complement strand
CAGGGTACGCTTCGCGAACCCTGGGCTGAGGAATTTAACGCTTTCAGCGTAAACCTGCGAAGCCCCTTGTGCGGGGAAATCTGGCACGGCTGACTTCGGGCAAGGAGAGAAATGTCGGAAGGACGCTTCGCGGTCGATTTCGAGTAACGATTAGCGCTGTTCATGACTTTGCTTATGGTCGTAAAATTCGACACATGCGTTCCGACGCCGACTCGAATTGCCGCATTCCCTTCGGGAAAGAATGTACGGAGTGTAGACCAGGGGAATCGCTTTGCTCATCCCCACTGCCCCTTCGGGGCAGGAACTGTATAGCCCGCGATATTGGGTTGTGGGCGTGCCCCAGGTTGGGGAAATATCCTGTTTAGAAATGGGGTTCGATCTGCTTGCGGTGAAACGGCGGACTGGCTTACACTTGCGCTTTCGGTCAATCCTATGTCCATGTTGGGGAAATGCTGGGCGTTGTTCCGGATTGAGCCTGGTATCGGCCCAGGGATTCGCGGTGAGAAACGTTTCTTACGAAAGAGGTGATCCATGCGTGCAGGGTTTTTAGTCTTTATGGTCGTTATGTCTGTCTGCCCTTCGCCCGCCCGTGCCGATTGGCCGGATTGGCGTGGCCCGACTGCCGACGGGCGAAGCGACGCTACCGGTCTCCCGCTCACTTGGTCGGAAACGGAAAACGTTTTGTGGAAGGTTCCCATACATGATGTGGGCCACTCGACGCCGATTGTGCAGGGCGGTCAAATCTGGATGACGACGGCCACGGAGGATGGCAGCTCCCTCTACGCTGTGTGTCTCGATTTGACTACCGGCGCCGTTGTTCACGATGTTGAAGTTTTTCAACCAAACGAACCGCAGAAGATTCACCCGACGAATACGTATGCGACGCCTTCGGTCGTTGTGGAAGAAGGCCGTGTGTATGCGCATTTTGGCACGTTCGGAACGGCCTGCCTCGATTCGGAAACGGGCGAGGTGCTGTGGCGGCGGGCGGATCTGAACTGCGAACACTTGCAGGGGCCGGTTGCGTCCCCCGTTCTATTTGATGATTTACTTATCCTGCATTATGAGGGCATAGACACCCAATTTATCGCCGCCCTGGACAAGAATTCGGGCAAGACGGTCTGGCTGGAAGGCCGCCCACAGAAACTTTATAAGACGGTTGAGAACGTACATTTCCTCAAGGGTTACAGTACGCCGGTGGTCCTTGATGTGGACGGAAAAGCGCAACTGGTCAGTAATGGGGCTTTGCTTGTGTCGGGCCATGAGCCGCGCACGGGTAAGGAGCTATGGCGGGTCGAATATCGCGACGACAGCGCCGTTTCACGAATCGTTAGCGGCGGCGGGTTGTTGTTCGTCAATGCCGGTGGCGGCCCGAATAGCGCGGAACTGTTGGCGGTGCGTCAGGGCGGAGTTGGCAATGTGACCGAATCCCACGTTGTCTGGAAAATGACCGAAGACGTTCCACTTACGAGTTCTCCCGTCCTCGTTGGGGATTTGCTTTATACGGTAAGTGATCGGGGTGTGCTGAAATGTACGGAAGCGAGTACAGGCAAGATGGTCTGGGCGGAACGGATCGGGGGCGATTACGGTGCCTCTCTCTTGTATGCGGATAATCGGATATATGTATGCAGCAGGAAGGGCGAGACGACTATTATTGAGCCCGGACGAACCTTTCGCGCACTGGCGGTGAATAAGCTTGACGGCGGATTTTTCGCATCGCCCGCAGTCTCCGACGCATCGCTGCTGCTCCGCACGAAGACACACCTGTACCGTATTCAGGGCGAGTAGCGCGAGCAGCGAGCCTGAACGTGGGCGGTACGGCAAACCCGGGATCTAGTGGCCTGGTTTAGAACTGAATACTTTTTTTGCGACCCAACTGGAAGCGTGCAAGTCATAAGAAGTTAAGACGCAAAAGCGGGGACAGACCCGTCTCCGCTCGTGCCTCGCTACGCTTGCGTCAGTCCCCGTTTTTGCT
>JAPYPO010000109.1 GCA_029937645.1 Candidatus Hydrogenedentota bacterium | reverse complement strand
CTCTGTAGAGGGAGGAATCATTCCCGAGAGGCCCTACGGTATTCGTCCGCGCGCCTATGTCCCACTCAGTGATTCGCATAGCCAACACCGAATCTTCGGGTGCCGGCGGGCCTTCCCATTCGGGCCATTGCTCGACCGCTTCGTCGGAGTATGCATCGAGGAGGCGGGCGACGACCGTGCTCTGCAAGTGCTCGTACAGCCCACCGAAACCATCCATGCGCGTAACCATGGTCGTCCAGTCAACCGGTTCCTCGGGCGAACGGAATCCAAGCGTTCCCACCTGATGGCAATAGGCGCAGAACATCTTGAAGTTTTCCTTGTCCTTGACATCGTCAAACTTCACGAAGCTGAGAAGGTTCTCGGCGGTCCGTTGAAGATTGATGTCGCGGGCCGGCTCCATGCTCAAGGCCACGGACTTCGAGGCCTTCGAACCGGGGGTAATCTTTTTGATGGTTTCGTCTTCGAGTCCAATATAGCGGGCCCGAATGTCATAGGGTTGAGAAACCAATCCGTCGATCGTGTATGTGCCGTCCTTCTGAGAAAGAACGGAAATGCTCTTTTGAAAACCGCCGTGATAATCCGGGTTAATGGCCGAAACCATTATTCCACGGAGCGGCGAACCCGAGGCGTCTTTCACGACGCCGGAGACGCTTTCGCCCGACGCGCCAACTCCGCTCAACATGAGCGAGGCCGCGATGCCAAACAGACAAACTTTCTTCATCATTTCTTCAACTCCCTTCCTTCAGTTAATTGCCGATAATAGACGAAGTAACAATACTTAGGCGTCTATCATCTGCTTTCCAATAAATCTTTTTTGCTTCTGACCCGATTCATAAGAACGTGCGCAGCCGATGCGGATCCAGCACAAGGTTGCACTGGAGCCTAATCCTCCGAAGCGTACTTCGCGGGCAAACCTTTTGTCAAGGGAACCTTGAAAAACAATATTCCCCGAAAAACGACCTCTCGGCCGTGGTCTGCTTGAGCCGTCGCAGTCTACTGTTCTGTAGTAACGAACGCGTGCGTTAGCTTCTCACGGAAGACCCGGCAGCGATTCTTTGGGGTCATTATGCAAGACTTTCTAACGATCCTAAGAATTAAGGAGCGCCGAAGAGATTCGAATTGCTCTGCTAGCAGCCCGTGGTAAAAGTATCGCGACAGCGAGACCGTGTCATTTTCGTTGAGGTTGAGGCGCGGAACCGCAGGAAAAGCGGGCCGTTTTTCAAGGTTTTGCAACGAAGACATCAGCGAAAAGGGCCGGGCGCAGCCGCGCTATACTTTTGTCTCGGGCTGCTAGGCCATATTCGCCCAGTCTTGGGGCTTGAGGTAGTAGTCGGACAATTCGGCCTCGAGGGTTCCGGGCGCAGGGCTCCAGTTGTAGCGCCAGTGGGCCACGGCGGGCATGGACATGAGGATAGATTCGGTGCGCCCTTGGGACTGGAGGCCGAAGATGGTTCCCCGGTCGTAGACCAGGTTGAACTCGACGTAGCGGCCGCGCCGGTAGAGCTGGAAGTCGCGCTGCGCTTCGGTGTGCTCTTTGTTCTTGTTGGCTTCGACCATGGGCCGGTAGAGGCTTGGGAAGGCCATGCCCAATGCGATGCAGAAGTCGAAATGCTTCTGTTTGTCTGTTCGGAGGTGGTCGTAGAAGATACCGCCTACGCCGCGCATTTCGTTGCGGTGTTTTAGGAAGAAGTACTCGTCGCAGGTTTTTTTGTACGCCGCGTAGTCTTCGCCGGATTCGTCACACACCGCCTTGAGGCCCTGGTGAAACTCGATGATTTGATCTTTAACGGGGTAGTAGGGCGTGAGATCGATCCCGCCGCCGAACCACCATGCGTCCCCCGCTTCGAAGTAACGGATGTTCATGTGGACGGTTGGCACATGGGGGTTCCAGGGATGGATAACCAAACTGACGCCGGTGGCGAGGAAGGGTGTGCCCTTGGGGATCTGGAATTGGGTGGCGGCGCTTTCGGGGAGGTTTGTGCCGCGAATGGCTGAGAAGTTGACGCCGCCCTTTTCGAGAACTTGCGCGTGTTCCCACACGCGGGTGCGGCCGCCGCCCCGGCCTTCGTCGTACTCCCACAGATCTTCGTGATATTCGCGGCCATCGGATTCCACCATGGCACGGCAAATGTGGTCTTGGACTTCTTTGAAACTGTTCTGGATGGTGTCGGCGTCTACCATGGAGTCGATCTCCTGAGTGTATTTTGATTTGACCCCAGTTCGCGAGTCATTGTGATTGTGAGCGATATGGGCCGCCGGTTGCAACGACGCCACGGCCTTCACTACAGTGGGGTGCGTGCACACTGATTCTATCGAACGTGTCGGCCCACGCCCTGGGGTCTACGCTCTCATCGTGGCCCTGGCTTCTCTTGAGCCCCTGACGCACTGGGGACTCCCCCGAATTGCCGGGGACGGCGCGGCGCATTCGGGCCTCCATACGGCGGACAGTGCCATCTATCTCCAGTGCATGAGGATGTTCGAGAGTGGTTTTTTCTCGCCGTACGCGACCTGCCACGCGCCGGGCGGACCCAACGACCACGCCTTCTTCCCTGCACCGTTTCATTGGCTGTATGGGGTGGTCGGCGCTGCGGGCCGAGGCCTGGGGGTGGATGAATTTCTTTTTCTGGGTATCGTGAATGGGCTGGGGGCGTTGGCCTACTTGCTGGCGGTCTACCATTTTTTTCGCATGGTTATTGCGGGGCGTTCTCATCTGGCGTTTGTGCTGTTTGCGCTTACGGGCGGGCTGGGTGGTGTGTTGTTCGTGTTGGCGGGGATCGCGGGTCTGTGGGATGCGCCGCGCTTCGACGTCTTCTTTGAGCGATTTTCCATGTACGAACTGGTCGAGGGGCCGTATCTTATGCCTACGCTTCACGCGCCCCGTTTGTACTATACCTTGTCGCTGGCCTGTTGCTTTGGCGCGATGTCGGCTTTTATCAGGGCGATCCAGGGCCGCTGCCTTCGCCATGAAGCGTGGGCGGGGTTTCTGTTGCTGCTGGGGACGCTCGTCAATGTGCGATTCGGCGCGCTCACATGGGCTGTAATCGCGTTGTACCTTGCTTGCGATTCCCGGCGGTCGGCGCGCGCACGTTTGCGCGAGGCGGTTACGCTTGCGGCTCCGGTGGTGATCGGGGTGTTGGCGTCTTGGGCGGCGATGAGTCGCAATCCGGCGTTCGCAGAGAATACGAGCGTGCTGGTCCGAGAAAGCATATGGCTGACGGCTTTCGTGAGCGCGGCGATCTTTCCGGTGCTGCTGTTCCCGGTAGCGTTCCGCGCGTTGCTGCCCTCGATGGCAAGTTGGCAACGCGTCTTGGCGTTCTCGGGCTTGGGATACCTTGCGGCCTTTTCTCTTCTCTTCGCGGCCTATCAGGTCTACTTCGGAAATTTCTGGAACGCGGGCGACGCCGCTGCCGCGAACCGTATTTCGGATTGGGCACTTTTCGGCGCGGTGGCGGGCGCGGGCAGGGGGTATATCAAGAGAGCGGCGGGAACTCCCGTGAGGGAGGTCGACGCCTCTACCGTATGGATGGCGCTTTGGTTTCTTGGATGTGTCGCCATTGGGGTATCGGCGTTCGGACAGGGTTGGTTTATTCGGCTGACGCCGCAGCGGTTGATGGTATTTGCGGCGGTTCCCGCAGCGGCGTTGAGCGCCTACGCGCTGGAGGCACTCGCCGCCCGCCGCCGTCGGCTTGCCCGCGCCGCCGTGGTAGTGATGGTCGGCTGTGGGGTCGTATCGATTTTCGTGGCCACGCTTTTTTTTCAAGCGCCGTCGATGCGCGAACCCGGGCAGGGCCCCTTCGACCGGCTTCACCCGGAAGTCATCAGCCGGGCGGATATGGATCTGATGGAGGGGATTGAATCGGGCGTCGTGTTGGCCCCGTTCCTGTACAGCGATATTCTTGCGCTACGAGCGGGGCTTCGTGTTCTGGGCGGTGCGGGGGGCGCGGATCTATCGGATCGGATGTCTACTGAAATCCAAGGGGATGTTGACGCATTTTTTGCGGGGTCCATGCAGGGTGAGAACGCTGAGGCCTTCTTGCGCGCTTGGTGTGTGGAATATGTTTTCTGCCCCGACGCGAGGCCTGTACCCGCTGAGGCCAGGGATCTTTTGGATGGCATGGCGGTCTTGAGCACGGTTCAGCGTACTGGGGCGGGCGCGGTCTACCGGGTAGGCGGATCGTAGAAAGCGCGACGCGCGATTAACTTGATTTCGCTTTGCGCCGACCGAGCTTCTCTAATTTATCGAAGAGCTTCAAACTCGAATCGGCCCACTTCGGATTCTTCCAGAGGTCCGTCTCGAAATACTCTTCGCAGATCCCCTGGGCGGAGTCGTAATGTTTTTCATTTAGATGGTAGGCCGTAATACACACGAAGGGCCACGGGTCGCGCGCGCCCATGTGGATGGCTTTCTCACACAATTGTTTCTGCTCATTCTTGTCTGGGATCTGTGTCGCTTCGAGGATGACGAATTCCCAGGGTGAGTTAGCTGGAATATCCTCGACAAATTCGCTGCTATCGAGCGTATCATCGTATTTGCAGCGGAGGATATGGCGCTTCCGCTCGGAGTACCACTCCGATTCGTGGTTCAGGCCGACATACTCGAACTCCGGCATAGTCGCGCCGCCGTTCCCGAGATTGACTCGTTGTGGCTTGGAACGGGCTCGGCGGTGGTCGTTGCGAATTCTGTCGTAGAACCCGTCTCCGCAGGTTTCCTCAAGGGTCTTGGAGAGGAGGGCCATTTCGCGGAAGGCGACCTCCTCGTTGATGGCTTCTACTTTTCGGCCCATCAGTTTCGACATCACGTGGCGGTCATCGACCTCGATGTGCGCGCCGGCCTGGGTCTTGGCCAAATCGTGGGTGACCGCGGTGATTCCATGACAGGCTGCGAGGGCCCGGTGCGCTTTTGGGTTGCGGTGGCCGAAATGCTCCATCATGGTTCGCAGTTTGTACTCTTTGATCGGAAGCCGAAGCTCGCGGCCCCATTGCGTGATGTCGATAACGTCGATATGGTTCGGCGGCTCCACTTCATTTTTCAGGAGCGTGCCCGCTACGAACTTTGAACAAAATTGGGCGTGATGCGAAAAGAGAAGGGTATGGGTGCCCAGCCATTGGAAGAAGCGTTTCACCACTTCTATGGAAGGGGGCGCATCGGCTACGGTTTCGTCGGTAATTCCGGTGCGTTCGGAAAACTTTGGAAGGATCATGTGCCCGGGATTGGCGAAGGACCAAAACGAATCGACTTCTTCGCCGAGCATATTGAATTTGATGGCGCCGAGTTCGGTGATGTTGCTCTTGCGGGATGAGGTGCCCGTGGTCTCGCAATGAAATGCCGCTAGGATGGGGGCTCGGTCGGTGTAGCTTACTTCGTCTAGATCCGAGTCGTGTGTGGATTGCTGTTCAATGAGAATCTTGCGGTCGCATTTGCGGCAGGTTCCCTCGGTTCCGATGAACTCGGGAGGGATGTTCAGGGTGGTGTTGCAATGAGGACATACAAATTCTAACATCTGAATTCGCCCTAATGCGCCGAACCGCGCGCGTTGTATGAAGTTGCGACCTTCCCCCCGCAACTTCCCGACTCTTAACTTGTTTTGCTATCCAGATTTCCCTCTTTCAGTTATTGAAATAAAACTATTGACAGCTTCGATACTAATCGTATTCCCTGGGCACATTTCACCCTCTACGTAGATTATACATAATATTGGAGAGATTAACAAGAAAAATGCGTAAAATCTTGTGCGCGCTCGGGTTTATAGCGATAGAAGGCCATAAATACAGGACTTTTCGCGCGCGCCAGCACACCGGGAATGGGGAAATGGGTCTCCAATCTGCGCAGCGTTCGCTTGGGGCGTTCAATTAACTGGTCCGGCGCACAGCCCAGACGTGTTGAAATCGACTGAACTCCGATGCGTTGTCTGTTGAAACGAATGGCGCGACGGGGATCCCCTGGAGTCGGTGCAGCCTTGAAAAAGCAGGGCTCTGTCACCATACTGCGCTGGGTGTGCCGCGAAAAATTATCCGTCACACGTTTCTCCCGCACTTTGGATGATGTCTGAATAACCAACAATACTCACGAGTTAGGAGTTGAATGATGACCGCAATTTCTCACAGCGACGGACCGGTGGCTGTAACGGGTTGTTCCGGCTTCACCGGCGCGCACATGGTCCGCGAATTGGTACTTCAGGGGTACGAGGTTCGCGCCTGTATTCGTGACGCCAGTAGTTGGCGCGGCGAGGACGCAGTGGCGTATCTCAGCGGACTGCCGAATGTGGAGGTGATCGATGGCTGCGATCTATTCATCCCCGGCTCGTATGACAAGGCGTTTGAAGGCTGCTCGTGCGTCTTTCACGTTGCCGCTGTGTTGGGCAACTCGGCCTTGGCACAGCCCCTCCGCAGCGGGGTCCGGGCGACGGATGTGTACGACGGCGGGATCGTCGGAACGCAGAATGTGATTGACTCGGTGAATGCCAGCAGCACCGTCAAACGCGTGGTATACACCAGCTCGCTCGCGGCCATTTCGGGAGCCAAACGGGCGACCGCCCCGGAAGGCTACGAGTGGACGGAGACGGATTGGGCTTCGGATGAGGTGGAGGAGGAGGTATGGCATTCGGCGCCGAACGCGTACTCGCGGAGCAAGGTGGATACGGAGCATTTGATCAATGCCGCAGCGGACGCCAGCGGCGGCAAGTGGGACGTGGTCACGATGAACCCCGCGATGATCTGCGGTCCCATCTTGTTTAAGGCTCAGGTGGGCCAATGGATTGAGCAGATTGGCCGGTTGGCAGCGGGTTTGGAGCCGACGTGGCCGACGGAGTTTGACATGTATTACAACATCATCGATGTCCGTGATTTGGTCAAGGCCCATCGCTTGGCCGCGGAGTCTTCGCTGGATCATAAAGCGACCGTTGGCGGAGCCCGGTATTTGCTGCATGGCAGTGGCGGCCGGTCGTCGATTCGTCTCGGAACGGAGATTGCCGAGGTTATCCAGAATCAGTTTCCGACGTTGACACTGGGAAAACCTCCGACGCCCACGGACGACCCGCTGCCGGTATCGTTGAGAAATCACACGGTGAATGATTGTAAGAAGGCTAAATCGGTGCTGGGTGCGACGATTCGGCCTGTCGAGGAGACGATTCGCGATGTGGTGGAGACATCGATTTCGATGGGGATTATTGCTCCGCAGTGGGGGTAGTTGTGGGCGAAGCGTGGCCCGAAATCATACTGGAGAGGATCGATTCGCATGAGAACGAACTTGGCCGAATGGCTTGCACAAGCCGAAGAGGATGCGCTGGAGCCTAATCGCGCTATTTGCGACCCGCATCATCATTTTTGGGAACATCCAGATAACACGTATCAGAGCGATGAGCTGCTGGCGGACACTACGGATCACAATATCGTGAGCACGGTGTTTATCGAGTGCAGCTCGAAGTATCGGACGGAGGGCCCGGAGGCGTTGAAACCTGTCGGTGAGACGGAGTACGTTGAGGGCATCGTAGCGGGTATTTCGTCGCCGACGAATGTTGCGGCCGGTATCGTCGGCTATGCGGATCTTGCCTTGGGCGAAGCGGTCCAGGATGTACTTGAGGCGCACATGTCCGTGAGCCCGACGCGGTTTCGCGGAATTCGACACGCGTCCGGATGGGATGCTAGCGAAGCGGTTCGCAATTCGCACACGAATCCTCCGGAAGGCCTGTTGTTGGATTCGAAGTTTCGCGAGGGGTTTGCTTGCTTACAGAAGCTGGGGCTCAGTTTTGATGCGTGGCTCTATCACCCGCAATTGCCTGACCTCGTGGATCTGGCCCGGGCTTTCCCGGAACAAACTATCATTGTCGATCACTTCGCGGGCCCACTGGGGATTGGCCCGTATCGGGATTCGCGCGATGAGACTTTCGCGTTCTGGAAGAGTCAGATGGATGAATTGGTGGGCTTCGAGAATGTGGTCTTTAAGCTCGGGGGACTCAAGATGCCACTCTGCGGTCATGGGTGGCATAAGGAAGACATCCCGCCGTCGTCGGACCGGCTGGCCCGAGAGACTTCGGCGTTTCATATGCACTGCATCGAGCGGTTTGGGGTCAACCGGTGTATGTTTGAGAGTAATTTTCCGGTGGACAAGGTGTCGTGTTCGTATACGGTATTGTGGAATGTGTTTAAGCGCATCGCTGCGGATTTTTCGGATGACGAAAAGTCGGCGCTATTTCATGACACGGCGGTGCGCGTTTACCGATTGTAGTCTGCAACGGCCGATAGGATAAATCTCACGCAGGGTAATTTTCACGCACGGTGCCATTTACTTTGGACGCTATTTGAGCGTGGCTACGCCGCGTTCAGCTGCCAGTCTGTTTGAAGGCTTTGTCGGCAGTAAATTTTAACCTTAATACTTTATTTCCGGTTTCTTCATGGATCTTTTCACTTAATAATTCAAAGCCGTAGCTCGAATAAAATTTACGGCCCACTGAATTGGCTTCAAATACTTCCACTTCAAGATTGCCATGCAGCTCTTGAGCTTTGTTCATCAATGCCCGACCCACACCAGTACCGTGGAATTTCGGTTGAACAAATATCGCTCCAACTTCATTGCCGAGCAGGGCTATGAAACCGATAACTTCTCCGTTATGTTCAGAAACCCATGTGTCTGCGTTTGGCAAATATAGGTTGGGAATATTATATCGCTCCGAATCCAAGAACTCCTCAGTCAAGAAAGGGTGTGCCAATTTTGATGCGTTCTCCCAAGAGGACAAAACATCATCTAAATCGCTATCTCTATACTTCCGTATAGCGCTTAACATTAGCATTCCTCTTGCCTGAGCTTAGCTTCTAATAGATCGCGAGGCATTCACTCGGCTCCACTCCGTCGGACCGCCAAATCTAAACAGTGCTAATTCCACTGCCCAGGCGCCGACCTCCGCCGCTGGTGGAAAAGCATAGCTCCCACTACAAGCATCAGCAGGGCCAAGTCACCTACACCACCGGAGCCGGGTGCGCCGTCGCTCCATAGAGCACCGCATCCGGGACCTTCGCCTTCGCCTTCGCCTTCGCCTTCACCTTCACCTTCACCTTCACCCTCACCCTCACCCTCACCCTCACCCTCACCCTCACCTTCGGCACCGCCTTGCGACAAGGTTAGATCGAGGGTCTTTACTTCGCCTTCTTGAATATTGATTTGCTGGGTTACTGTGGCGTAGCCGTCTGCTGTTAGTCGAATATCCGTGAAGCCTTCGGGGAGGTTTATGAATACGTACAGGCCGTCTTCGTGGGCCACCTCTAGCCGCGCGAGACCGGCTTCGAGCACCACGTTCGCTGAGGGCGGCAATGACTGCCCGGTGTCCATGTCTGTGACCACGCCCGAGAGTGACGACGGAATGAGTGACTTCTGGTTGAATGGAGTAAAGGTTACGTTGCTGCTCATTTGCGCGGATATTTCCGAGATTTCGGTCAGGCCATCGTAGTAGTTGTATTGCGCGAGAGTCGTAGAGGCGCCGGTGTTGTTGATGAAGTTGCCGTCTACGTTCGAGAAGTTGTTGAACCCGCCGCGCGCCGCTGACGCATCGCCCACGTTCGGCGTGGCGTCGTCTTGTTTTCCGCCGGACGTGGGGTTCACGAAGACGCCGTCGTTACGAATATTGCTGAAGCTATTTTCGACGATAATGGGGGAGGCGTTCACGGCCTGCACCCCGTAGCCGATGTGATCGAAACTGCTTTTTGTCACCAGAGAATCCGCCGTGCCCGCGCCCTGCACGAAGAGGCCGAAGGCGTTCGGATTGTCTTTCCCGTCGAAGGCGACGTTTTCGATGGTGAACTCGACATCGCGCGCCTCGACCAGGTTGAGCGCACTCGTTTCGGCTTCGGGTGTGGTGACGGTTAGGTTGCGCAACTGGGCGCCCTGGGCGAGGGAAATGCCTACGTGAGTTGACTCGAAGCGGTCGAAGTATTGAATCGTCGTTTGGTCCTTGCCCGCGCCAACCAGGATGGTGTAGGCGTAGGTCTCGACGAATTCTTCGAAGGTTCCCGCGCCGACATTCACCGTGACAGGGTTGAGGTCGCCCGAAAAAGCCAGCGCTTCGGTCATGGCGAATTCGATGGTTTCAAAGGGCGAAGATTCGGTGCCGATGCCGATGGCGTCTGTTCCATCCGTCGCGACAAAGAATTCGCTGCGCGGGCTCGTGGCGTCCTGTGGATTATACCCTCGGCGGTACTCGTCCACATCGGTGATGCCGTCCAAATCGGAGTCTAAGGCAGCGGGCGTTGATGTGATGGGGTCGAGACTAAATCGAGTCTCGAATTCGTCCGGCATCTCGTCGCCGTCGGTATCTAGATATTCGTAAGCGCCCATATCGGGCGCAGAGCCGACGGGGCGCATGGTGCCGTAGAAGTCTTCGGCGGGTTCGGTAACTTCGTTGCCCAGGTCAATGGCTGGGCTGTCGGGCAAGAGGCGAACCACATTGGCCAGCGCATTGACGAGCCGGGGGTCCTCGTCGAGAATATCGGTTCCGAAATCGAAGCCCCCATCGACGATAGACCGAGTCACATTGCTGGTCGGTCCCTGAAGTTGCAGGAATTCATCCGGGTCATCGGCCCACAGGATGGAGTTCAATATCGTTGTCGTCGAATTCTGATTGGCGATGGCGCCGCCCGCGCCTA
>JAPYPO010000108.1:4642-10644 GCA_029937645.1 Candidatus Hydrogenedentota bacterium | reverse complement strand
CCAGGGTACGCTTCGCGAACCCTGGGCTGAGGAATTTAACGCTTTCAGCGTACACCACCGAAGGGTAAGGTAAAGGCAATGAAGGGTTTCGGAAAATTTCAGCGGTAGTCATAGAACTGCACCCATTTTAAAGGAGAGAGACGAGGTGAATACGCCACGATCAATACAGTCTGAGGCACAGGTGGACGCACCCATCCGCGAGCATGGTCACCATGCAGCTTAGCATCCATCAAACGACTTCCAAGGCGGCTGGGTACCGTGGTTCGCTCGAAGGCTGGGCGAGAGCTGGCATTCAGTACGTCGAACTAACCGACCGGCACCTCGGCGAATTCCTTGAGAATGACACGGTACACGCCGCGAAACGCGTCCTCTCCGATCTGGACCTGACACCGGTTTCTGCCGCCGTACTCGTGCCGGATATCTGGATTCCGGGTCCGGAACGAGCGGCATCGCTTGAGGTGTGGAGAAGGTGCTGCGACCAGTTCTCTAGCCTGGGTGCGCAGAAGATCTATTCTCCTTCGATCACGAAGCGGGAGGTAACCGCCGAGGACTTCGCGGCGACCCCAGGATGCATCCACGAAGCGGGGGAGATCGCCAAGGAGTACGGCCTCACGGCGATGGTCGAATTCGCGCGCACGTCAACCCACCTTTCAACGCTGACGTCAACGCTCAACGTAATCCGCGCAGCGGCCCATCCCAACATCCAACCAATGCTCGATTTCTTCCACTTCTGGTCGGGCATGAGTAAATTTGAAGATCTGGATCTACTGGAGCCGGGCGAGCTGGCGCATGTGCATTTTCAGGATATACTTGATACGCCCCGCGAACTGGTCGACAACGATTCTAGGATAATCCCCGGCGATGGCATTGCGCCGGTCGTGCGCATCCTCCGGAAACTGGCCGAGAAAAAGTACGACGGAGCGCTCTCAGTCGAATTGTTCCGGGAGGACGTGATGAACAGGGATCCTTTCGAAGTCGCAACGGAAATTCGCCAGAAATGCGAAGCCGTGATGCGTCAAGCAGGGGTCTTGTAGGCGGGTCGGGGCGATGCCGTCGCGAGTTGGCTCGATACAATCTCGCGCGGCTAGGGTGCGCCGGATGGGATACTTGAAACCGACACGCTTCCCGCTTACTATGATGGGGATTCCCGGCGCTTGGGGAATGGGTTAGTGAATCATGGGAGAACTATTATGGCATTGGATAAGGAAGCTCTGCTGGCGGTATACCGCACCATGCAGACGATTCGGGTTTTTGAGGACCGGGTTCAT
Source organism: Candidatus Hydrogenedentota bacterium (assembly GCA_029937645.1). Classification (GTDB taxonomy): domain Bacteria; phylum Hydrogenedentota; class Hydrogenedentia; order Hydrogenedentales; genus JAPYPO01. The sequence continues at coordinate 9,376 of JAPYPO010000108.1, read as the reverse complement.
GTGGAGAACACGACGGGGGATATCCCCGGGTTCGTCCACCTTTACGCGGGTGAGGAAGCGATTGCTACGGGGGTCTGCTGTAATTTGACGGATGCGGACGCTATCGGAAGCACGCACCGGGGTCATGGCCACTGTATCGCGAAGGGCTGCGATGTGAAGGCGATGATGAAGGAGCTGTTCGGGAAGAAGGAGGGCCTTTGCGGAGGCAAGGGCGGCTCGATGCACATTGCCGATATGGAGCGGGGCATGCTCGGCGCGAATGCGATCGTTGGGGGCAGCCCGCCGTTGGCGATTGGCGCGGCGTTGTCGCACAAGACGCGGGGAACGGATGGGGTGGCGGTATCGTTTTCGGGCGATGGCGCGTCGAACCAAGGGACGTGTTTTGAATCGTTGAATATGGCGGTGGTGTTGAAACTGCCTTGTATTTTCGTTTTTGAGAATAACGGATTCGGCGAAGGGACCGGCGCCGATTACCATGTGGGCTCCGGCGATATCGGCGGACGTGCGGCCGCGTTTGGAATGCCGATGACGAAGGTGGATGGCGTGGACTTTTTCGCGGTCCAGGAGGCGGCGGCGGAAGCCATAGGCCGGGCGCGGCGCGGGGAAGGCCCGAGTGCCATCGAGGCGGATGTTGTTCGCTTCTACGGGCATTACGAGGGCGATCCGCAAGGCTACCGTAAGAAGGGTGAGGGAGACGAGATGCGCGCGACGCGCGACTGCCTGAAGAATTTCCGCGACAAAACGCTGGGCGATGGCACACTCACGGCTACGGAGCTTGACGCCATTGACGCGGAGATCGCGCAACTGATCGACGAAGCCGTCGTGGAAGCCCGGGCAGCGGAATTCCCATCGGTAAATGACCTACTGACCGACGTTTATATTTCCTACTAAGAGGACGATATCATGCCAAAAAAGAGTATTCGTATAGCCCTCCAAGAGGCGGTTGTATTGGAGATGCGTCGCGATCCTAACGTGATCGTCATCGGTGAAGATGTGGCCGGCGGCGCGGGTTGTAGCGGAGATCGCGGCACCTACGGCGGCGCCATGGGTGTAACCAAAGGCCTCATCGAAGAATTCGGCGACGAGCGTGTCATCGATACGCCCATCACGGAATCGGCGCTGGTTGGAATGGCGGCGGGTGCGGCTGCGACGGGCCTGCGTCCTATCGCGGAGTTAATGTTCGTCGATTTTATGGGCGTTTGTTTCGATCAGGTTTTGAATCAGGCCGCGAAGTTTCGGTATATGTTCGGCGGCAAGGCGACGACGCCGCTGGTGGTTCGCACGATGATGGGCGCGGGGTTTCGCGCGGCGGCGCAGCATTCGCAGATGCTGTACAACCTGTTCACGGCCGTCCCCGGCGTGAAGTGTGTTATCCCGTCGAATGCCTACGATGCCAAAGGGCTTCTCATCCAGGCGATTCGCGATGACGACGTCGTTATATTCTTTAATCATAAAGCGATCTACGACTTCGAGGACGAGGTGCCGGATGAGGCGTACACCATTCCATTTGGCGAAGCGAATATCGTTCGTGAAGGGGAGGACGTGACGATTGTCGCCTTCTCGCGCATGGTCCATACAGCCAATGATGCCGCGAAGTCTCTCGAGAAGGATGGCATTTCGGTCGAATTGATTGACCCACGGACCTCCTCGCCGTTGGATGAGGAGAGCATCATTGAAAGTGTGGAGAATACGGGACGCCTCGTGATCGTGGACGAAGGGACGCCGCGTTGCGGCCTGGCCGGTGATGTGGCGGGAATGGTCGCGGAGAAGGCCTTCCATGCGCTGAAGGCGCCGATTATCCAGGTCACGGCTCCGCACACGCCCGTGCCGTTTTCACCGGTTCTTGAGGACGCGTACATCCCGAGTGCCGCCAAGGTGGAAGAGGCGGTCCGGAAAGTGATGACGATGTCCCGCGACGCCGTGAGCGCCTCTTAATGGCGGATTCCATAGCAGCAATCACCGTTCCTCAGTGGGGCCTGTCGATGACGGAAGGGCAAGTCATCGAGTGGCTCAAGGATGTGGGCGAGACCATCGAAGTGGGCGAAGAGATCGTTCTGCTAGAAACAAGCAAGATAGCGGGGCCGGTCGAGGCTCAGGTCGGCGGAACGTTGCTTCGCCGTATCGCGGCGGTCGATGAAGTCTTACCCGTTGGGGGGCTCCTCGGCGTCGTCTCGGCAGAGGAAGTTTCCGATTCGGATATTGATGCCTTCGTAGCCTCGTTCAACGAGAATTTCGTCGTCGTCGCCGCCGAGCAAGAGGAGGAATCCGCGGAACCGCTTTTCGTGGAGGTAAGCGAACGTTCGATCGCCTACACGAAGGAAGAGCCGGCCGATGGAGCCGGGGACGCCACGCCCTTGCTACTCCTACATGGCTTCGGCGGGGACACCAATGCCTGGATGTTCAACATGGGAGCGTTGGCACAGGACCGCCCTGTATACGCGATCGACTTTCCAGGGCATGGCCGGTCGTCGAAGGATGTCGGCGATTACGGATTGGCCGAACTTCGCGACGCCGCGTTTGGTTTTCTTGACGCACAGGGCATCACGAAGGCGCACCTCGTGGGACATTCCATGGGCGGGGCGGTGGCGCTGGAAATGGCGGCGTCGCAGCCGGCGCGTGTGGCTTCGCTTGGGCTTATCGCCCCGGCGGGTTTCGGACAGCCGGTCAATGGCGACTATATTGAAGGCTTCATCGCTGCGGAGCGGCGCAAGGAGATGAAAACGGTTCTCGCGCAACTCTTCGCGGACCCGGCGCTCGTATCGAGAGATATGGTGAATGGCGTGTTGCGCTACAAACGCATCGACGGGGTCGCCGGTATTCTTCGGCAAATCGGAGATGATCTCCTGGCCGGTCCACGAGCCGACGGGGATTCCGGGTTGAAGCCGATTGCGGTGATCTGGGGTGCGGCGGATAGGGTGATCGCGCCGCCGGATTCTTCTGACCCGTCATTTACCTTGATCAGTGATGCCGGACATATGCCGCACATGGAAAAGGCGTCCGAAGTAAATCGCATCTTGAGCGGCCTGTTTCGTAACGCGGATGCGGGCTAACCGCGGCGTTTTTCCGCCAGGAACGCGAGGCCTTTGGATGTGATCATGTGTTCCGTGTTAGCCCAGAAGTGGATGGTTTCGTCGGAAGAATCGAGATCGGCTTCCGTTAGCCTCTTGTTGACCAACTGGGTCGTGGCATCTCCGCAATAGTCATAGAGTTTCTCGCCTTCAAGGCCCGTCGCGGCGGCTTGGTTCACGAGGGCATCGTACTCGTCGAGCGTAGTGAAAAGTTGTTCGTGGGCCTCAGCCAATTCGTTTACGATGCCGAAGTGCGCCACGAAGACGCGCTCGACGCCAGTATCGATGATCCGTTGCACGGTCTTTTTTGCGACGGCAGGGTCGAAGTCGGGCGGGGCGCACACGTAGTTCAAAAACGGCCTTTCCGCTTGATAGTGTTGCGGGAAGCAGGTGCCGAAGGCGTCGCCAGCGAACACAGAATTGGTCCCGGAATCCTGAATTACGAAGTGATGGCGCGCATGGCCTGGCGCGTCAAAAAATGTGAACGTCCGATTGCCCATCTCACGAAACTCCCCATCTTCAAGAATTTCGACGCGGTCCTTGGGTATGGGATCGATAACGCCGTAAAGCTCGTCGAAGCGGTCTCCGTAAACGCCCCGCACGCCTGCGATCAACCGGGTAGGGTCGACGAGGTGGCGGCCCGCCCTTGGCTGGGCGAGGACGGTGGCATTCTTACAGACTTCGGCGAGTGCGGGCGCGCCTCCGCTGTGGTCGAGGTGAACATGGGTGACGATGATATACCGGACCTGTTCCGGCGTCAGCCCCGCTGCCTCGAGGGCGCGCAGGAGCGCGGGCTGAGAAAAACGGGTGACGGTATCGACGAAGGCGGCCTCTTCGCCGTCGACGATGAGATAGGCGGCGGCTTTGCCTTCGTACATGTAATGTCCGTCAATTTTAGTGATCGACTCGGGATCTGCTTCGGGCATGGAGATGGGCCTTCTTCGGTGTGCGGATTGCGAAATCAGAAAGAACGGCCATTTTACTGATTTCAACACTCAATTAGAACTTGTTCCGCACCTGGAGTTTTGGTATTCTTCCTCGTTCGCAGGAACAGCGCGGGAGAGGTGTGCCTTTTTCGAGGCGCATCGAGCCTTCCGCGTACTTTAGCGGTACACAGAACGAGAGGAGGTGAATTCCATTGAGAACTTACGAAGCGCTTTTCATCGTCAAGCCAGATAAAAGCGACGATGAAGTCCAGACGATAGCCACGGAGGTCGAAGGCCTCGTCACCGAAGCCGGTGGCGCTATTGTGCGCTCGGAGATCTGGGGAAAACGCCGACTGGCCTATGATGTCAGTGGTTCCAACGAAGGTATTTACGTGCTGCTGCGTTTTGACAGCGAGCCTACCTTTATCGACAAGCTGGAAAGTTACTTCCGGTTGTCCGAAGTGATCGTGCGCCACCTGGTCAAGTATTTCGACGTGAAGACGTTGCGGTTGGAGGCGGAGCAGGCGAAACGGACCGAGGAGCAGTTGGCCGCACGCGCCGCTGCCGGGCCGGGACGCCGGGATGATGATGATGACGATCCACCGATGCCGCGCCGTTCGACTCCGAGAGCAGCCGCGCCCAGCGCGACCGAAGATGCGGCTCCGAAAGCCGACGCGTCCAGCGTGACCGAAGATGCGGCTCCGAAAGCCGACGCGTCCAGCGTGACCGAAGATGCGGCT
>JAPYPO010000108.1:0-4542 GCA_029937645.1 Candidatus Hydrogenedentota bacterium | reverse complement strand
CCGAAAGCCGAGGAGCCCAGCGCGGACACGGATGCGGTTCCAGAAGTCGTCATCAAGACCTAACCGGGAGGACACGAAATCATGTCGGACTTGAAGATGCCGGATCTGAATAAGGTGTTCCTCGCGGGACGCCTCACGCGGGATCCCGAGTTGCGTTACCTGAATTCGGGCAGCGCGGTGTGCAAGATGGGATTGGCTGTTTCGCGGCGTTACCGAACGAAGGATGGTGAACAACGGGAAGATACGTTGTTTGTCAATGTGGAAACGTGGAACAAGAGCGCTGAATATTGCGGCGAAAATCTCAAGAAGGGCCGCCCGATTATGGTGGAAGGATCGCTGAAAAGCGACGAATGGGAAGACAAGACGACAGGCCAAAAGCGTACGGCCATCACGATAAATGCTGTACGGGTCAATACGCTGGATTGGGAAGATCGTGGCGGCGGCAGTGGCGGTGGCGGACACCCAGCGGCGGAACCCTCACCCCGTCCCATAGAAGAGCCTGTGCCGGAAGACGACATTCCCTTCTAGCCTTGGGCGAACTGAATAAAATTTGATGACTATCCCCTTGTCGGGGAAAAGGTGAATATATGTCTCGTGTGAGCAAGATGAAAAACGCAGCCAAGAAGAAGAAAAAGAAGAAAAAGAGGCTGCAAAAGAAGGTTTGCCGGCTGACGGTAGACCGCGTTCTCTATATTGATTACAAGGATGTTGGGTTGCTGAAGCATTACGTAACGGAGCGGGGCAAAATCATCCCGCGCCGGATCACGGGCGCGACGGCAAAGCATCAGCGCATGCTGACTCGGGCCATCAATCAGGCCAGACAGATCGCGTTGCTACCCTATTCCGCGGACTAGCGGTTGCCCGTAATGCCGGGTTATACGAAACGGGATATGGTCCGATTGGCGCAAGCCTGTGCGATAGTTTTCGCTTCGGTTGTTCTGTTTCCCGCCCTTGGCCAGATGGCCGTGCCCCTGGTGGTAGCTGTGTTGGTGGCGCGTGGCCGGTTTCGCGAATGCGGTATTGTGTTGGTTGTCGGCGCCATCGCCGGGTATATCGTGGCGCGTTCGCTGCAGGGGCCGCTGGCCATCGTGACTGCGGGCGCCATTGGATTGCCTATTGGATTCGGGATCGGTTCCCGTTGGCATTACGCCCGAACCGTTGCGGTTTCAACGGCGATTGTTTGTGCCCTCAACGTGGTTATCACGCTGCCGCAACTCAAGGCAATGCAGGAGGCGTCAGCCAAAAAGGAAACACCGCTTACGGACTTTCTTGAAGGACCGGATGCGGACGAAGTGGATAGAGTCGTATATGAGGCGATTCAGCGGATTAGCGATAATTGGGAATACCTCTTATTCGGCCTACTTTTTGCCGGAATATTGATGAGCGTGTGCGTCGTGGTTACGCTGGCCTCGCGTTGGACGTACCGCCAGACGGGTTTGCCGGAAGGCGCGGGCAAGTTTAGTGTGATGCGGCCACCGGAGTGGCTGGTCTGGGTCGTGATTGCAACGGCGGCCTTATGGTTTGCCGACCAACAGTGGCCGTCGGAAGCGCTGAGAATTGTGAGTTGGAACGTAGCAGTTGGACTGTTCGCAGTGTATTGGCTTAACGGCCTCGGAATTTTTGTGTATGGGATTGCGGCTTGGAAGCCGCACCCCTTGTTGTTTTTTGCTCTATTGATGGTGTTTATTTCGGCCAGCATGGCGATTCTTTTGCCGATACTGGGATTATTCGACACATGGTCGAATTTTCGCGCGCACATCGACCGCCTTGCGGCCGGTCGTGATGGCCCACAACACAGGCCGGACGATACGGCATAACAAACTAGGACTGATTCCCTAAGGGAGACGATACAATGAAGGTCATCCTTCGCGAAGACATGGACAACTTAGGCGCGATGGGCGAGACGGTAAGCGTCGCCGCCGGCTACGCCCGGAATTTTTTGTTTCCGCGCGACATAGCGGTGCTGGCCGAATCGGCAAGCGCTAAACAGATCGATCATGAGTTGCGCATCATTAAGAAGCGCGAAACGCAATTGATCACTGAACTCTCAAAAGTGACCGGCGCGGTCAAGGGCATTCGCTTGGAATTCACGGCGAAGTCCGGTGACGGCGGCAAGCTCTTCGGTTCCATCACGACCAAGCATATTGCGGATAAACTCGCAGAGCATGGGCATGAGGTCGACCGCCGAAAGATTAAGTTAGCCGAACCGATCAAGACGGTGGGGGAACGCTCCGTCACCATTCGGTTGATGAAAGATGTAGAAGCCGAAATCACGATTGCCGTTATCGGGGAACTTGTAAAAGAGGAAGCCGTGGAAGAGGTCGTCGAAGGGCCGGATCGCGACGATGACGACGAGATGACCTCGATGGCCGCCGCTGAAACATATACCGCGAATTTCGTAAAGAAGCAAGAGAAAAAGAAAGAAAAGCGGCAAGAGAAGCAAGAGAAAAAAGAAGAGAATAAGCCGGAAGACGTGTTGGATGAAGTGAAAATAAAGAAGCAAGAGGACTAGTCTCAAAGCTTTTTTATTCACAATTTCCTGAAGACCCTCTTGCGCCCGGCCATTCGGTCGGGCGCAAGTTTTTTTGGGGACACACCTTATGCGAGAATCGGCATGTGGGTAAGTTGTGCGCGAATTGTGAACACTTTTCCCCTTGATTTAAAGGCTCGCCGCCACTATCTTAAGCTAACCCAACGAGCCCTCTAAAGGAAGCGAAGCGCATGGCCGTCCAACGAACCGAAACACCGATATTCGATAGAACGCCCCCTCAAAGCCTTGACGCGGAACGCTCGGTACTGGGCTCCATGCTCATTAATTCCGATGCGGTTGGGCCCGCGGTCGAAATTCTCCAGAACAAAGCGTCCGATGTCTTTTACAGCGGGGCGCACCAGCGAATTTACGACGCGGTTATCCAATTGTTCGGCGAGAGCAAACCGGTCGACTACGTGACGGTCGTCGAGCAGCTTTCGCGAAATTCTGCTTTGGAGGACGCCGGTGGCGCGACTTATGTAGCCGGCCTGTCCTCTGCGGTACCGGTCTCCGCAAATGTCGAACACTACGCGCGCATCGTTCTGGAAGCGTCGATCTTGCGTCGCCTCATTAGCACCTGCACCCGCGTTGCAGGCGATGCCTACAAGGCCACGGGCGAAGTCGATCTGTTGCTCGACCAGGCCGAGTCCGAAATATTCAGCATCGCGGAAAAGCGCCAGCTCAATCCCGTCTGGAGAGTGGGCGACCTCCTGACCGATGGAATCAAGCGCATCGAAAAAATGATCGAGGCGAAGACGGGCATCACGGGCGTTGCCTCCGGGTTTACCAAACTGGATGAGATGACGTCGGGATTCCAACCCTCGGATATGGTGGTGCTGGCGGCCCGGCCGTCCGTGGGCAAAACTGCGCTCGCGCTCAATATCGCCAGCCACGCGGCCGTCAAGAATGGCAAGAATGTCCTGCTCTTCAGTTTGGAGATGTCAAAGGAGCAGTTGGTGCAACGCCTGTTGTGTATGGAAGGAAACATTGACTCGCAGCGTTTGCGCACGGGCTTCTTGGCGAACCAGGAATTCGCGAAGCTTCAATCGGCCGCAGACAAACTGGACAAAGCGCCGATTTTCATCGACGATACAGCCAATATCAGTGTATTGGACCTGCGATCGAAAGCCCGGCGCCACGCAGCCCAGCACGGCCTTGACATGATCGTCATTGACTATCTTCAACTGATGTCCTCCTCAAGGCGGGTTGAGAGTCGGCAGGTGGAAATTTCCGAAATTTCGCGAAGCATCAAGGGGCTTGGCCGCGAGCTGAGTGTCCCGGTATTGGCCCTCTCCCAGCTTAGCCGCGAGGCGGAAAAAGATGACTCGGGATCGCCCAAGCTTTCGCATCTTCGCGAATCGGGGGCCATCGAGCAGGATGCGGACGTGGTGCTCATGCTTTCCCGTCCCCCTGCGCATGAACAAGAGCAAAACCGAAACCTCATCAAACTCGATATCGCCAAACAGCGGAACGGCCCGACCGGAAATATGGAGCTGTTGTTCGACCGCAACGTGCAGCGATTCAGGAATATGGTTGATGGCGGATCCGGGGATTTCGGCGGCCCACCACCGGGGAGCATTCAGCCGCCCGAATTCGAGGAAAACTTTGAGGGCGGTGACGACGAAGTGCCCTTCTAGCCTGAAATGCTAGAAAGGTGGCCGGGCATAGAAACCCCGAATGGACCTAGCGCCGCGTAGCCGCAACCAATGAGTGTCACGCAAAGCCGCAAGGGCGCAAGGGCGCAAAGAACTCTGACGGAGAGTAGCACGAATATTTTCACAATTCGTGTTCATTCGTGTCTATTCGTGGTGCAGACATCACCTGCAACATCTTCGCTTCAGACCCGATCACCGGCTGCGGCTTCGCCATTAAATATGAATTCGAGTGCGTTTCCTGGAAATTGATCCGGTTTGTCTGTACTATTAACCCGGATTTCCCATTTGGAAGAGTCATCTTCAGATCCGCCGGCATCGTTTAACTCTATGAACAGAGGGTGTTCTCAGGGTGACGAC
>JAPYPO010000691.1 GCA_029937645.1 Candidatus Hydrogenedentota bacterium | reverse complement strand
GCGTGAAGAAGGGGGCGAACCCGTACGGCTTAATAATCTCCAGCGCCTCTTGTCTCAGTTCGGGCGTGAAATCGATTAGGGTTTCCTCGGTAAAACCCTGCGCCGCGAAGGGAGGCGGCTTCGTCGGGAAGGGTTGCGTTGGGGATGTCTTTTCACCCGGAACGGTGGATTGCGGCACGGGCACTTCGACGATCGGCCAAACCGGTTCGCCTGTCACGCGGTCGAATACGTAACAGAAGCCGGTCTTACTGACCTGGGCCACCGCCTTAATCGCCTTGCCGTCCACAACAACGTCAACCAGATTCGGTGCGGAGGCAAGATCGTAGTCCCAGAGGTCATGGTGGACCGTCTGGAAATGCCAGACGCGTTTTCCTGTCTCGACATTCACGCAGACAAGACTATTGGCGAATAAATTGTCCCCGGGGCGGTGGCCTCCGTAAAAATCATTTGTAGGCGCGCCGAAAGGGAGGTACACATAACCGAGATCCTCATCCGCGCTTATGAGTGACCAGACGTTGGTGTTGCCTGAGTATTTCCACGAGCCGTCTTCCCAGGTCTCGTTGCCAAACTCGCCCTCTTGCGGGATGGATACAAACTGCCACAGCTTCTCCCCGCTGCGGACGTCATACGCGCGCACGTCGCCGCGTATGCCCTCTTTGATGTTGACCCCATCTTTGATCACGCACCCCGTTACAATAACATCGCGGCAGATTATGGGCGGTGCATTGACCTGGTGTTGTTTAATGTTGCCCGGCCGGTTGAGCCCTACCAGCAGGTTCACCTGTCCGTCTTCACCGAAACTGGGGATCGGTTTTCCGGTTTTCGCGTTAAGCGCGATGAGTTGGCTGTGGCCGGTCGCGATGATGATTCGCTCGTCATCGCCGCCTTTCCAATAGGATACGCCGCGATGGACGAAGCCCATGTTCGCCGGTCGTCCCGCGCGCCAACTGCCGGTATCGTATTTCCAAATGGTCTCCCCCGTCCCCGCGTCAATCGCGGCAACCTGGCTAAACGACGTGCTCGTGTAAAGAACGCCATCCACCATCAGGGGCGTGGATGCAAACCTTAAGGGCCGAACCCGGACACCGTCCATCGCCAGCACATCGGCATCGATGGACTCCCACTGCCACGCGATTTCCAGGTCGCCGAAGTTGTCCGGCGTAATCTGGTCGAGCGGCGCGTACTTCGTGCTGCCCTTGTCCCCTCCATAGGTCGGCCATTGACCGCCCGTTGTGCCTTGCTGTGCCGCAGCGATTGACGCGATAACGGTTCCCAGCACGAAAACCAGCGTCCACGACCCAATCGATTGTCTGTCCGTCATATTGTGTTTCCCTGTATTTAATGCCCAGACTTAATGCCCAGACATTGTGAAAAATTTCATGCAAAAACGTTTCGGAAAACCCGGGTCTGTCGTTGCCAATTAACGCCCGGTTTAGAGGTGTGGCTGGCAACTATTCGTATACGCTATATCAACGACCATACCACACCGGGAAAATGAGGCCCATTGATGGTCAAGATTATCAGAAAAAGATTGTCGCAGGCGCGGTGGCTCCCTGCATCCTCACTGCCCAAGAGCCCCCCTCCCTCATGCCTCGCTAACGCATCTCGACCCCAACATCCTCTCACAACAACCCGGTCAGCCCACAAGACCTGACCTTGAAAGCCTTGGCCTATTACTGCTAAATTCGACACGAAAGCGGCCACCGCCCGATAAATCCCCAACGCACAACATGCCGGAACGCGGTTCAGTTCAACAGGGCCTTTGCGGTCGCGCGCACCTGCGAAGATGTTTTCAGTTCTGAGGAGGATATCGACAATCCGGTAATTTGCATTGTTCGCTTCGCGAAACAGGGCATCGCTGCCATCGGCACAGTGTTCGTCTGCGCGTCGCTCTTAGAAGAAAGTCCGCTAAAAATCGTCGCTGGCCTGGGCGCGTTCATGGCGGTGATAGTATTGGTCTTTAGAGACTATTTACT
>JAPYPO010000107.1 GCA_029937645.1 Candidatus Hydrogenedentota bacterium | reverse complement strand
GCTGCACACTTCCCACTCCGCCTCGCAGTCCGTTTGCGGCATGTCCGCAACGGTCTGTTTTACGTTGATGAAACGCACGTCTGGATATTTAGCCGCTGCAATTTCTGCCTTTGCGTTGTTGGAAATCCCTACCGACCACGCCATGTTTGACTGCCCGGAACAGATCCACACTTCCCCGATGAGGAGATCTTTGATGTGGACTGCGGTGTCATCGCCCTGCACCACAAGTTCAAACGGCCCACCGGCGCGCATGGGTTTCAGCTTAGCTTGCCAGCGTCCGTCGGAACCCGCGCGACCCGATACCGACTGGCGGCCCAGCGTCACGGTAATCTTTTCACCAGGATCCGCCCATCCCCAGACCGGCACCTTCGCGTTGCGTTGCATCACCATGTGATCGCCAAACACGGACGGTAGCGTAGGGTCCGCTGCGCTCACGAAGGAAGTAGACAGCGCAACCAAGACCAGTAGTAGATTCATTCTTAGATTCGTGTTCATCCTAATTCCCTTTTTATGCCAAATGGTTTTCATGCCAAGTAGTTTGTCTCTGAACCTCATATCGAATTGCTCGGGAGGCGTTCACACTGATACGCTCCCTTTGTGCCTGAGCAAGCAGACCTCACTCGTCCTTCTTTAGAGAGGCGCGCACCAACTCCTTGTCGTTACGCGCGACAATGTGTCCGTTTGCATAGGCCGGTTGTGACCAGACGACCGCGCCCTTCCCGCGGCTCGTACGCCCCTCCGGGTTTGTTGGATCGAGGAGGTGAGTCCTATCCATCTCCTCGTAACCCTCGGGCGTCAAGCGAGCGATAATCAGATCGCCTCGATCATTCGTTATAAAGTAGCGGTCGCCGTTCTTGACCAGAAAGGCGGTCGAGATGCGGACCTCCTCGGTTGCATCGAAGGTCTGCCAGACCTCCTTACCGGTCATTCGTTCAACGCACATCAGCGTACCGCTGCCGCTATTGCCATAAATGTAATCGCCGACGATAAAAGGGGCCGACATGAACGTGTCCAGGGTGGCGCGCCGTCCTTCTTTCCACAAAAGCGACGCCGTGGGTGTCTGGCGATCGAGCTGCATCATGATCGCCCCGCTCTTGTCCGATGAAACGAAAATCTGGTGATCGGCAAAGATCGGATTGACGATCGATTGCCCCATGCCGATGTCACAGGACTGCGTCCAGTAGACCGCGCCCGTCTCAGGATTCATAGAAGCCAATAGCGTCGGGTGCCAGACAATCAATTGGCGTACGCCGCCGGCTTCAATGAGTATCGGTGGGCTGTACCCCGGCTCATTTTCCGTGGGGAGAGAACGCCAAAGCTCGGCGCCCGTGTTCTTGTCGAAGGCCATAACCATTGCATCGGGCGCGCCGCCGACCAGGGCAATCAGTTTTTCTCCATCGACCATGGGTGCGCTCGTCATTCCCCACATCGGCAATACCGCGTTGAAGTCCTTGAGATAGTCACGCGACCAGACGAGGCTTCCATCGGCGACGTTCAGACAGAGCAAACGCCCCTTCGAGCCCAACGCGTAGACACGATCCCCGTCCACGGTCGGTGTGGCGCGAGGGCCATTGGCATAGGGCAATGAGAGTCCCTTGTTATCAATATCCCATGCGTACGTCCAGAGTACCTGGCCAGTCCGCTCGTCGTACGCGACGACGCGCTCTTGACCGAGGCGTGGATTGTCGGAACGAATGAAATCAGGAAGAAAGACGCGTCCGTTGGCCACCGCAGCGCCGGCATATCCCTCGCCGACCGGCGCGCGCCAGGCAAACGCAAGTCCATCGTCGGGGAATTTACTCACGATGTTGGCCTCTTCCCAGAGCCCAAGACGATCGCGTCCCCGCCACTGGGGCCAATCTTCCGCGGTGGCGGAGGGGAGCAGTAAGCAGAGAATTGCGGCCGCAGCAAGCATACAGCCGAATCGATCACCTAGCCTGGGTATCTCACCGGTTTTCGTAGCGAGACGGTGGAGAAGGTTGCTATGCCGAGGCTTACCCGAAGGCTTTCGGGCGACAACGTGGCGGGTCACGTCGAGGTCGAAAGTCGAGGAAAGTCTCGGCAGAGTGGCCTTATCCGCCGTCGCAGTAGAAAACCGGTGAGATATCCGGGCTAAACTTCGAAAATACATTTCTTCAGGTACCTTACTGGTTAGGATTTGACAACTGTACGCCAAATCTCCGCCCCCTCACAAGAAAAATTGGTCAGGACTTTGCTCGAAGCACGAGCGGTTACGAATTATACTCCAGCGGAATTCCGGCGTTGTTGAAGCCTCCAGAAATTGGAAAAAAATTTCCCGCCTGATACATGTTTCGGCCATCCAGCAAAGAAACGGCGAAGTGTGCAGCCTCGGAGGCTTCCCCCAGACGCCCCAGCGGGATGCGTTTCAAAATTTCTTCGAGTCGTTTCGGGTCGTTGGCGCCGTTACTTTCCTTGAATCCCGAATAATTCAGGAAGTTGGTGCCGATGGCGTTGACGCAGACGCCCTTCGGCGCGGCGGTCATCGCGGCACAGCGCACGACCATGTTGGCACCGGCACGCATCGCGCTGTAGGCGAGTGCGGTCGGTTTGGGCTTATCTCCCGTGGCGCTGGTATTGATTACGATCTGTCCTCGCCCCGCGTTCATCAACGGCGGAAGCAGCGCTTGCAATGCGTAGACGACGGAGAGACAGTTGCCCTCGTAGGAAGCCTGCATATCCTCGGCCGTTGCGTGCAGGATATCGCCCTGAATGTGGTGGCCGGATCGGATGAAGGCCGCGTCGAAGCCGCCAAACTCTTTCTGCGCAGTATCGATCAGTTTTTGCACGGCATCCGGCTGAGTTAAATCCTCAATGCCGGTAACGACGGCAACCTCCGCGCCGAGGCCCCTCAACTCTTCGGCCAATCCCTCCGCGGGCGTCCCGATGACGAGGTTATGGTTGAGACTCGCGAGTTCGCGCGCGACATACGGGCCGATATGCACGCGGGTGTCCGTAATGATCGCGACGCGCTTGCCGGAGTCTGAATTGGTTTCGAGTTCGTTTAGGCTCATTCTTCTACCTCGCTTGTTTAGGAACCCGGTCAAAATAAAGTCACCAACTTGGGGACGAAAGTCCCCCTTTGAAGGTGGATCAAGGGGATGTTGGTTAAGCGCAAGGCAAAAGCTTTTAGAACGCCTACCGTTCCCAGACTAAAACCAGCCGCGTCCCCATCTTACCCCATTGGCTTGAATTGTAGTATGATCCCGAAGAGCTCGTTGGAATTCAATTGTTCGATATTTCGGCCTGAGTTTCTTGACGGCAGGGCTGAGCGAAAAGGTGACGAGAACTGCCCATGAACGAAGAGGTCGCATACGGAGGGGCTACTCTTTCTTCCGGGATACGCTCCCGTTTTGTGAAGGATATTAATGGGCTCACGGTGCATATGCTGGAGGCCGGTTTCGAGGAAAAAGGCCGACCGTGTGTGCTGCTGCTCCATGGATTTCCCGAGCTTGCCTACAGTTGGAGAAAGGTGATGGCGCCGCTGGCCCAGGCTGGATTCCATGTGATCGCTCCGGACCAACGGGGCTATGGTCGCACCACCGGCTGGGACGATAATTACGACGGTGATCTTGGCGCCTTTCGCTTTACGAACTTGGTTCGGGACGCCATGGGCCTCGTTTTCGCCCTGGGGTACCGCTCGGTGGCCGCAGTCGTGGGGCACGACTTTGGCTCGCGGGTTGCCGGATTCTGCTCGATGATTCGCCCAGACGTGTTCCGTTCGGTGGCCATGATGAGCGCGCCATTTGGGGGTGCGCCAGCGCTTTCTTTTAACACGGCGGATGATACGCCGCAACGCGCCGACGCAGCCGCACCCAGCATTCATGACGAACTGGCGGCGCTCCCACGTCCGCGGAAGCACTACCATCGGTATTATTCGGCGCGTGAGGCGAACGACAACATGCGGGACTGTCCTCAGGGCATCCACGATTTTCTCCGAGCCTACTATCATGTGAAGAGCGCAGATTGGACACCAAACAAACCGTTCAAACTTGAGTCGTGGAGCGCTCCAGAGCTTGCGAAATTGCCCACCTACTATGTCATGGATCTGGATAAGGGAATGGCGGAAACCGTCGCGCCCGAAATGCCAACCGCGCCCGAACTCGCGGCCTGCGGGTGGCTCACAGACGAGGAGTTACGCGTGTACAGCTCCGAGTACGTCCGAACAGGGTTTCAGGGCGGCTTGCAATGGTATCGGAGTTCGGCAGCCTCGAAGCACATCCAAGAGCTCGAATTATACTCAGGAAGCACGATTGACGTGCCGTCCTGTTTTATTGCTGGCTCGAATGACTGGGGTGTATACCAGAGACCCGGCAATTTTGAAAATATGCAACACGCGGTGTGTACGCAATTTCGAGCGGTTCACCTCATAGACGGAGCGGGGCACTGGGTTCAGCAAGAGCAACCGGACGACGTAAGCACATCGCTCATTGAGTTCCTCAAGCAGCAGGCCTGATAGCCCGTGGCAAACGTCGAGCAGGTCACAGCGTTGCGCGGAATTTATAGATACCGATTCACAACGTTTTCTAACATCTCCTGGCGACCGGAGCGGGGCGACGGGTCGAGGTTGTCACGAGCAACCAAATCGGCCAGTTTAGAGAGGGAAGTCTCGCCATCGAGTATTGACTTCCCGATGCCTTCCTCCCATCCGGCATACCGCGATTCGAGGTGGTCTCGAAGTACACCGTCTTTGATCATCTTCGCGGCTCCCAAGAGTCCTTTCGCAAGGGTATCGACTCCGCCGATGTGCCCATAGAACAGATCGAGCGGGTCGATACTTTGGCGACGCACCTTCGCATCGAAATTTGATCCGCCTGTGTCAAACCCGCCTCCCTGGAGGATCGTATAGAACGCAAGCGTTAATTCTTCGCAGCTGTTCGGGAACTGATCCGTATCCCACCCACACTGGGGATCGCCTCGATTAACGTCAATACTCCCGAAGAGATCGTTCGCGCACGCGAAAGCCACTTCGTGTTGAAAGGAGTGGCCCGCCAGCGTGGCGTGATTCACTTCGAGATTGAGTTTGACTTCTTTTTCGAGTCCAAACTTCTGTAGAAAAGCATATAGGGATGCGGCGTCGTAGTCGTATTGATGCTTCGTAGGTTCATGGGGCTTCGGTTCGATGAGAATCGTACCCTTAAAGCCAATCGAATGCTTGTGCTCCACCACAAGCTGTAAGAATTTTCCGAGTTGAGAAAACTCCTGCTTGAGGTCGGTGTTGAGCAGGGTGTCGTAGCCCTCACGCCCACCCCAAAGCACATAGTTATCCCCACCGAGGCGGTGCGTACATTCGAGCGCATGACATACCTGTGCCGCAGCGAAGGCAAATACATCCGGGTCCGGATTGGTCGCGGCCCCCGCAGCATAGCGCGGGTGGCTAAACAAGTTGGCCGTTCCCCAAAGCAGTTTGACGCCCGTCTCGTCCATCTTCGATTGAAAATGCTCGACCACGCGATCCAGGTTTCCGTTCGACTCAGCAAGGGTATCCCCCTCGGGCGCGACATCCCTATCGTGGAAGCAGAAAAAGGGCGATCCCATCTTGTCGAAAAATTCAAAGGCCGCATCCGCCTTGGCGAGTGCCATCTCCATCGGGTTGCCGTCGTCCATCCACCGATGGTTGATGGTCTCCTCACCGAACACATCGCGTCCTGCCGCGCAGAAGCTATGCCAGTAACAGACGGCCCATCGAAGATGCTCGACCATGGGTTTCCCGAGGATCAGTAGATCGGGCTGGTAAAAACGAAAGGCGAGGGGGTTGTCAGAGTCGGGCCCTTCGTACTGTATTTTCCCCACTTCGCTAAAGAATTCTTTACTCATCGTGGTGTGTCCTCTCCCTTTCTTATTGTCCACCGCTGCGCATCGTCTCTGCTAGGAAAACGAAGCCCTTACATCGCGATAGAGCTTACGGAACGTAATAAGTTTTTCGGTATATCTCTCAACCAAGCCCGGATCGGGCTCGATTATCTGGGATATCACTGGTTGCGTACACACCTCCTCAACGGCCTCGCCGGATACGCTAATTCTGGCCAGCCGGGCCGCTCCGAAGGCGGGTCCCAATGCGCCGCCTTCGCGATAGACGAGGGGACGCTGCAGCGCGCTCGCGAGAATTCGGCCCCAGTAAGCACTTCGGGCACCACCGCCAATAACGGAAACTTCGCCGATAGGTGTGCCGGCGTGTAGAAGCGCATCCTGCCCGTCCACGAATGCAAAGGCGACTCCTTCGAGTACCGCTTGGGCAAAGTCCGCGCGCGAGGTTTCATGCGTCATTCCGAAAAAGACCCCTCGGGCGTTCGGATCGTTGTGCGGGGTGCGTTCGCCGGAAAGATAGGGTAGAAATGTGAGGTTGCCGTCGCTGGTAGTTCCCGAGGTGGCTTCATGCTCGGCCTCTTCGAGCAGTGCTCCTTCGCTCTCCGCACCGGTGAGCTTCGCGACCCAGGTCAGGCAACTGGCGGCACTGAGAATGACAGACATTTGATGCCACATCTTTGGAATCGAATGACAGAAAGTATGCACCCCTTCGTCCGGATTGGGCTGGTAGGTCTCGCAGACCACGAAATAGACCCCCGAGGTTCCAAGCGAAAGGAATGCCTGACCCGGTTGAATCACGCCAGCACCGATAGCTCCAGCCGCATTGTCACCGCCACCGCCCGCCACGGGCACCTCTCCCATTCCCCATTCAGCAGCGATGCTGGGGTTCAAGGTGCCTGATATTTCCGTTCCCTCGTGCAGCGTGGGCATGTGCGACCTGTCGAGACCACAGGCATCCAGGGCAGCATCAAACCAAGTACGCCGCTTCACATCCAGCCAGAGCGTGCCCGCGCTATCGGACATGTCGGACGCGAATTCACCCGTCATGCGGTAGCGCACATAGTCTTTGGGTAGGAGGACCTTCGCGATTCGCTCGTGGATTTCCGGTTCGTGCTGACGAACCCAGAGAAGTTTGGGGGCTGTAAACCCGGGCATCGCGATGTTGCCTGTGACGCTCCGTAACTCCGGGACGGACTCCTCCAGTTCGGCGCACTGTGACGCGCACCGGCCGTCATTCCAAAGTATCGCCGGTCGTAGAACAGCGCCCTTTTTATCCAGCAGTACGGCACCGTGCATTTGGCCTGACAATCCGATCCCCTGAACAGCCGCAAGTTCGGCCGGCTTGGTGGCTTTTAGCTGCCCGACAGCGGCCTGCACAGCCTCCCACCACGCGTGGGGATCTTGTTCGGAATAAAGAGGTTGCGGCCGTTGGACGTCCAGGGGAGCGTCGGCTTCCGCAACGCTGTGTCCGTCGTGATCGACGAGCACGACTTTAACAGCGGAGGTTCCCAGGTCAATTCCTATATACATCGGGTCAATACTCTTTCAAGGTGAAGTGAAAACGGGCTCAATACAAACCGTTGGCAAAGGTGGGGGAGTGAAACTACAGCTTTTTGTTCTATGAGTCTAATTCTTCGAGGATAACGATTAATAATTTGTTATACAAATGAGGGTGCGGAACTGACAAGCTTCTCACTTATGACAGAATATTGTTCACGACGCGACCGTGGACGTCAGTCAGACGAAAATTTCGGCCTTGAAACTTGTAGGTGAGGCGTTCGTGATCGATGCCGAGTTGGTGGAGCAGGGTCGCCTGGAAATCGTGGACGTGTACGGGCTTTTCGGCGACGTCCATACCGAGGTCGTCTGACGCGCCGTAGGTAATTCCGGGTTTGATGCCCCCTCCGGCGAGCCAGGTCGTAAATACGTAAGGATGATGGTCTCTTCCCCAACGCGGACGGTTTTTTATGTTGCCTTGGAGAAACGGTGTGCGTCCAAACTCACCGCCCCAAATGACGAGGGTCTCATCGAGGAGGCCGTGTTGTTTGAGATCGAGGACAAGCGCGGCCGCCGGCTGATCAGTGACTTTGCACTGGGTGCCGAGCTCACTGGTGATATTAAAGTGGTTATCCCAACCCGCATGCATGACCTGCACACAGCGCGTACCGCGTTCGACGAGGCGGCGGGCCATAAGGCAATTATGCGCGAAGGTGCCTCGTTCCTTTACCTGGGATCCGTACATGTCCAAGACGTGATCGGGCTCGTCCGTGAGGTCGGTCAGTTCGGGCACCGAGGTCTGCATGCGGAAGGCCATCTCGTACTGCGAGATGCGCGTCTCAATTTCCGGGTCGCCCGATTGGTCGAATTTCATTTCGTTGAGCGCGGCAATATCGTCTAGCATACCGCGGCGAATATCGGCGCTCATGCCGTCGGGATTGGAGAGGTAGAGTACAGGGTCGCCGCCGCCCCGGAATTTCACGCCTTGGTATCGCGAAGGCAGAAATCCCGATCCCCAGTAGAAATCGTAGAAGATCTGCCCACAGGAAACATTCTTCGGTTTGGAGGTCAGCACGACATAGGACGGAAGGTCCGCGTTTTCGCTTCCGAGTCCATAAGCGAGCCATGCGCCCAGCGCGGGGCGGCCCGGCATTTCTGACCCACTTAGGAAAAATGTAATGGCTGGCGCGTGGTTGACAGCCTCCGTATGCATGCTCTTGATGAAGCAGATTTCGTCGACGATTTGCGCTGTATACGGCATGAAATCGGAAACCCATGCCCCGCTTTCACCGTATTGGTTGAAGGAGGCGAGCGGAGCCAAGAGCAACTTTCCGCTGGCCTCGCCCGTCATGGAGCTGAATCGTTTATCACCGATGTATTCTTCGGGCACGGGCTTGCCATGCATCTTTTGGAGCAGAGGCTTGTAGTCGAATAAGTCGACATGCGTCGGGGCGCCATTGTGAAACAGGTAGATAACGCTCTTGGCTTTTGCGATGTGGTGCGGTAAATCCGGCAACCCAACTTCGCGAACGCCCTCTCGACTGCCTGCGTAGACCGTCTCGCCGCCCAACAGGCCGGCGAGCGCGACGGTGCCCATGCCGGTGGCGCATTGGCTGAGAAATGCCCTTCGTGAGGTGAGTCGGTTATATTCTTCAAGGGGGTCCAATGGACTATTCCTTTGTGAGCGCTTCGTCGGTGTTAAGAATGGCAAGGCACAGGCTCGCGTAGGCCGCTAGCTCCACCGCGTCGATGCCCGGTGGGGGCTTCGATTCTCCCACGGACACATAGGCCGTTGCGGCCTCGGGGTCCGCCGCGAATTGTTCCCGCAAGCGGGCGATGCTTTTCTGGAGCAGCGCTGATTCGCCAGCCGTTGCTTTGCGGGCCATGGTCAGGCGAAACGCGGTATTGATTCGCTCATGATCCGTTGCAACCGGCATAGTCAATAGGTGGATCGCCATCGCGCGCGCCGCCTCGACGTAGGTGGTATCGTTTAGCGTGGCAAGCGCGTGAAGCGGTGTGTTCGTGCGCTTAGATTTCACCGAGCAGGTCTGCCGCGTCGCCGAATCGAAGAACATCGGCGGTGCCACGATTCGGCGCCAGTACGTGTAGAGGCTGCGTCTATACAGGGATTCGCCCGCGTCGCGCTTGTATACTTTTTTGCCGAAGGAAAACTCTTTCCAGATTCCCTCGGGTTGATAAGGTTTAACCGGAGGCCCCCCAATTTTCGGCACGAAAAGATTGCTTGCGAAGAGAGCCTGATCCCGAATCATCCATGAAGGCATTCGATATCGAGACCCTCGCGAAAGGAATCGATTGTCTGGGTCGAGGGCAGTCCTCCGCGCGTCCGTGTCCGAGGTTTGCCGATAGGCCGAACTGGTAGCAATAAGCCGCAACAACGCCTTCACATCCCATCCACTCTCGACGAACGTTACCGCAAGCCAATCGAGCAACTCGGGATGAGACGGCATCTCGCCTTGCACACCGAAGTTTTCGGCCGTACGGACCAGCCCTTGGCCGAAGATCTGCGCCCAGAATCGATTTACCGTTACCCGCGCGGTCAACGGATGCTGAGGATCAACCAGCCATTCAGCGAGGCCAAGGCGATTGAGCGGGGCGCCGTCTTTCAGATCCGGCAAGGCGGCGGGTAAGGCGGCGGACACTTCGCCCCGGCGTTGATTGTACAGTCCTTTGTTGAGGATGAACGTCTTGCGCGGTTCCTCCATGTCTTTCATGATCATGACTTTTACTGCGGCGTTATCGATTGCCGACAGTTTACCTTGAGTCGCTCTTCGATGGCGGAATGCGCTCCGGAACTCGTCGTCGGATCGAAGATGGGCCTCACGTACGATCTCCGCCTGATCATCGCTGCGGTCCGCTTCCACAACGCTTAGAGAAATATCGAGTTTGTCCTGCTCTTCGCCCAGGATTATATCCGGCTGAGAATTCAACGAGATTCTAAAGTGCCCTAAATGGTAGCTCTGCAAAAAGGACTCATGCGCCAGAGTCGCGACAATCGTTGCGCCCTCTGGAATCGTCACGGCTTCTTCCAGATAGAATATCGCTTCGTGGTCTCGGTCGAAGGGTTCTCTTTGTTTCACCGTCCAACCTGATTTTGGATTATCGTCAATAGCCTTATCGGGGCTCCCGTTCGGTTGGTTGGAGCTCGCAACAGCCCTATCCAGCTTGAGCGGTGATTCCACCCCATCCTTCGTCTTCAAAGAGACCTTGAAATCCGTCAGATTAAAATGGCCGTCAAACGATCGGGCCAGGCCCCCATCCGTCATATCCGGATGACGCAGCGCTTGCAGCCGGATGGCCGAGCAGGTTTCAACCCCCGTGGAC